>JAGANG010000050.1 GCA_017624275.1 Spirochaetales bacterium
AGATTTTCGTCCTTGCCGGGCTGAATTTCCATGTGGAAATGCGTGTCGAGGATACAAATATTCTTAATTTTCATTTTAAACTTTTCCGCTGCTGCGTGGATTAACGCCAGCAGATATTTTTTAATTCTGTCGTTCATGATGACTTGGACAAGTCTGTGAAATTTGTTGCTTACGTGATAATACGCATTTTTTTTCAATTGCCGTGGTTTTCGCATTTTTATGCCTCCACAATGTTTTAATGCGTTTTGGGAACAATTCTATTGCACGATTGATTATTTTTTTACAAATTTTCACAGTTTATTTAATTTTAGAGGTAGGTTGACTTGGAAAAGCTGAAATTGCATAGGTGTCAGACGTTCATGCGAAAACAGAATATACGTCTGTCACCATATGCACACAAGTAAACCAAAAAAAGCATAGACGACAGACCTCAATCCTAAAACAGGATGCTTCTCTGGCACCATAAGTAACGCCATTACATCAAAATGTAGCTAAATCCCAAAATGGAATTAGGGTCTGCCACCATAAAAAACAAAAAATAGCTTTCTTATTAAAAAAACAATTTATAGTTTCATTTTCGAAACACTCTTCTTATGGCATAAGGATTGCTCTTTTAGAGGGATAAAAATCATTAATAAAGGAGCAAATAAATGATTAAAAGTTATAAAGTAATCAAGCTGATTACAACTTTATGTTGTGTTTTGGCATTCTCATGTACTAACGTCAAGATTACAGACGTTGTTACAGAAGATAAAAAAACACTGGCACAACCGACATTCGGTATTGACGAAACAAGAGTTGAATACGGTACAATATTAAAGTTCTCATATTTGCCGAATGACGCGCTCTTATCTTTTACATCAGACGGAACAGATCCGGATTTTGAAGATTCTGAAACTTATATCCCATCTACCGGAATTGAATTAACAAAAAGCTGTACAATTAAAGCTCGCCTTTATCACAGTAATTACAAAGAGTCTTTGGTAGTTGAAAAGCAATTTTCTGTTTATATTGACGATCCTGTTATCAGTACGCAAAGTACGGAAATTACAACTGCTACAACTTTTTCTCTTTCTCACGTTATTAAAAATAAAAACGGAAAAAATCACAAAGCCGATATTTATTACACTATAGACGGAGACACACCTACGGAAGATTTAGAAGAATACGACGGAACTCCTTTTACACTTCCTGCCGGTGATCATACCATAAAAGTTATAGCTATCATCGACGGTATAAAATCTAAAATCGTAACAAAAACTTTCACTGTAATCGATACTAAAGGTGCTTACCTCAACGGTCTTTCTGCTGTTGCCGATAACAATGAATATATTAAAAACTTCAATACAACTAATTTTAATTACTCGATAAACTTGCCTACAGAAATTGAAAAAATAAATATCACAGGTACAGCCGATGATAACTGTGAAGTGCAAGGCAATGACGAAATATCACTTGCTCCGGGCGAAACTAAAAATGTCAGCATAGCAGTAGTAAATAAAGAATCCGGCAAAAGCATGTTGTATCACATAACTATTTACAGAGCTTCTTCAATTGCCTCTGATGATGCATCATTATTAGATTTGCAACTTAAAGATATAAATGGCAATGTTATTCCGTTTGATACACCGTTTACAAAAGATACTACAGCTTACACTGCATTAACCACTGTCGATAACGTAAAAGTATATTTTACAAAAAGTCACGACAAGGCTACAACATCTATTGAATCGGAAACCATTCAGTCATTAAATAACGAAACAACTGAAATCTTAATATATGTAACAGCTGAAAACGGTATAAATACCAAACAGTACAAAATAATCGTTGAGAAAGAACAAATCGACGGTCCGGTTTTTAATACAAACTTAAAATCTGTCACTGTAGAGGGCAATTCGATACCTGTTTCTGACTATATGACATATACAACTTCTGCTTCTACCGTTCGTGTAATAGCTACTCCGGAAGATGAGGGTGTCAGAATGGAAATAGACGGTGCTGCTATCAGCGGAAAAGAAGTAACTGTTCCGTGTACAGTAAATATTACGTTAATGGACTGCGAGATAAAAACTTATACATTAGACATTAAAAAAGCTGCCTCTGCAGTTTTACAATCACTTACGGTAAACGGTAAAGATGTACCTGTAAATACTTTAATGAATTTTAAATCTGATGAACCGACAGCTAAAATTGTTGCCGTGACAAATGATGCAACTGCAAGTTTTACTATAGACGGAGTTACTTCCGCAAACGGTGCAGCTCAAAATGTAGTTGTATCAGCTGACGGCGAGACAGCTACAAAGACAGTAAAAATAATTTTAAAATCTACTGACGGACAAGAAGTAACTTATACTTTATCCGTAACTTATACTAAACCGATTGTTCCTATTACAGATAAAATTATTCTTCATGCTTATAACTGGACTAATTGTTATGCATGGACAGGAACTAATACAGAGTTGTTAGGTGCTTGGCCGGGAAAAACAATGACTGATGAAGGAAATAAGTGGTATGGAATAACTTTGGATGTAGCAAGTGCTAACATCATTTTCAACGGTTCCGGTCAAACAGATGACCTTTCTCGTGAAGCCGGCGAATGGTGGTACAAAGACGGTAAATGGTTGACTCACAATCCTGATGATTCTCAAGTACCTACAGTAGTTTGGGTAGCACCGGCAAACGGCGACAGCCTTACAGGAACAGAAGATTTAACAGTAGATGCTACCGATGACGTAGGCATTGATAAAATCGAGTTTTATGTTGACGAAAAACTTGTTGGTTCAATCGCAAGCGGTATGACTTGCAGTTGGGACAGTGCAAATGTAGCAAACGGTACTCATAAATTGAAAGCTGTTGCTTACGACAAAGCCGGAAACAAAGCTGAAACAGAAGAAATTTCCGTAACTACTCAAAATGCAAATAAAGCACCTGTTGCAAATGCCGGAAAAGATAAAACCGGTACGGAAAACGTTGAATTGACATTTGACGCATCTCAATCTACTGACAACGGAACTATCAAAAGTTATGCTTGGGATTTCGATGACGGAACAAAATCTACAGAAATGACAACAAAACATGCATATTCAAAAGCCGGAACTTATACAGTAACTTTGACTGTAGCAGACGAAGAAGGTTTAACCGGAACAACGACTATTAAAGTTACAATAAATGAAAAAGATTCTTTTGTTCATCGTGATTTCCGTGAAGAAAATATTTACTTCATGATGACAGACCGTTTCTGTGACGGTGATAAAACAAACAACAACATCTGGGGCGATGAATATCTTCCGGGCGGTGAAAGCCAAATGTATGATTTTAACGAATCCAAAACAGGTATTTTAAGTTACTATCACGGCGGAGACTTTAAAGGTATCATCAACAACTTGGATTACTTGGTAGAAATGGGATTTACTGCAATCTGGATTACTCCGAGTGTAAAACAAGCTGAAGGCCGTTTCTATTACGGAGATTATGAAGCAAGCGGATTCCACGGATATTGGGGATACGACTTTGACCAAATCGACCCACATCTTCACTCAAGCGGAAAAAACAGCGACGGTTGGGATGATTATAAAGCTATGGTAGCTGCTTGTCATGAAAAAGGAATTCGTGTAATGCAGGACGTTGTTATTAATCACGGAAATCAATCTGTTTCCGATCCGAAAACTAAATGGCATGCTCTTGACGGTACCGTAATCATGGACGGTCAAACTTGGACATGGGAAACAAAAGATAAATATTACGATCCTAGTAATCTTGCTAACGGATTTTATGCTTATAAAGACGCTTGGGGTTGTGCCGGTTTGATAGACTTTAACGATAAGAGTCCGGACAGAAAAGATGCTCGCCAGCACATGATTAATGTATATAAAAAATTCATTGATGCAGGTGTAGATGCATTCCGTATCGATACAGTTGCTTACGTTACAAATGAATGGTGTGGGGAATTTGCCGATGCAATGTACAATCACGCACAATCTAAAGGAAATAACCATTTCTATATGATCGGTGAAGCTTGGTGCGGTCGTCACGATGCCGTTGCTCGTCACTCAAAAGATACAACCGATTCATTGCACATGCTTGATATGCATTTAAGTTGTCTCGATTATCCGGGAGAAATGAGCAGTGTTTTCAAAGACGGCGGAGATTATGCAAGATTTGAAAGTGTAATTGCCAGTGATGCCGGTTGGGGAACTGACAAAGAAGAACATACAAAAACAGCAATGTTTGTAGATAACCATGACTGTTTCCGTAACAACGGAATTTATAGTGAAGCACAATACAAAAATGCATTGAACTACATTTATTTATTCCGCGGTGTTCCTGTTGTATTCTACGGAACTGAAGCTATGTATTCATGGAAAGGAGCTCATGCTTCTACTAACAAAGACGACGTAGTTTCAAGATGGATGCTCGGTGACCAAGGTATTAACTATGTAAAACAGAACAAACCGACAATGTACAAACACTTGAAGGTATTGAATAAAATTCGTTCTGCAAGCCCTTGTATCCAAAAAGGTGTTCAGGATAATATCGAGGTTTCAGGAGACAAAGCTGTATTTACAAGAACTCACGAAGGAAAAACTGCTTATGTAGCAATCAGTAAAGGTGCTGCATATTCACAAACTTTCAGTAATGTTAAGAGTGGTACATATACTGAATACTCTTCCGGTTCTGACGGAAATTATACAGCTACTGATGTAACTGTCAGCGGAAGTTATTCAGTAAATGTTCCAGCTAACGGATTTGCATTTATTGAACCGAAATAAATCTTATTGATTTTAACAAAAACTAAACCGCATTATTTGTAACTTCAAAACGTTGCAGATAATGCGGTTTTTATTTTTTTTTAAGAAGTAAGTTTTCTTGTTTTTATAGGTGCCAGACCTATATTCTATTTTGATATAGGGGCCTGTCACCTATTTTAAGTTGTTATACATCAAACTTAATTGACTGAAAAAATGAAATATGATACCTAAAACGAGATTGGCCCTGTAGCTCAGTGGATAGAGTAGAAGTTTCCTAAACTTTTGGTCGGACGTTCAATTCGTCTCAGGGTCAATAATGGACTGTCTGATAAACTCTGCGATAAGATTTACCGGACAGCCCTTTTTTTATTTATACGGAAGAATAAAAATAAGAACGTCAGAATCCTTATTTTCATCTTCCCGGCTTTTTTTGCCAATCTGTAACTGCATTAATTATTTTTAGCTTTTTCAGCTTCCAGTTCAGCTTTTATTTCATCCATACGACGGTAAATATCAGCAATTGCTTCGGTTTCATCCACAGGTCGCAAGTTTTTACCCTGCTTATTTGCTTCCCAAGATAATTCCTCGTGTTTTTTAATATCCTTTGCAAATATTACTCTGAACATTTTACGAACCGCCGGCTGGATAAAAAACAATTGAGTAAAAAATGCAAACGGGAAATTAAAACAAACTAATTTTAACCAATTAGCAAGCAATGTGAAAATATTAAATCCTTCATAATACGGATAATACAAAAAAGCTGCGATAAAACTCATTGCCGGACACATAATAGTCACTGTTGCACAAATAATCATCGTTTCAAAAATCATAGGATGATTTTTACTCGGATCAAAAATTCTACAGGCAATTTTAAAAGATCCCGGACTGCCGATTGTCATTTCCAAAAAATAAGCAAGAATAAATTCTACTATGACAACTAACCAAATAGGAACAAACTTTCCGCACATCAACACTCCGCCTTGTGCATTAATTGCAGCCAATACACTTTTAGTATTGTTAATTTCCATTAAAATTGAGCCGTTTACTACATATAAACTGTAGAAAACATAAGCGTGTACGGTAATTACTACTGTAAGAAAAGCAAATACCATCCTTTGAAATTGATTTCGAGGCATAAAAAAAACTCCTTTAAAAATAAAAAATTGTTTACTCAAAAGTGCAAAAAAAAGACACATGTAATGTTTTGCATAAATCCGAGAATACAACCTCAAATAGGTCGTTGAGCAAAAATGCTACTAATCAGATTTACGTGCAAAGCACTACATGTGTCACTATTTAATTGGCTTTTGAGTTAAGTTGCCCGAAATTAACATTTTTCAAGCTTTTGTCAATCGTTTCCGGTTTTGATTTATTTGTTTTAGATTGCTGATTTATGGTATAAGATTTTTTATAGAATATTTTCTATTAATATATTTAAGGAAATTTATCATGCAAAAAAATATTGTTCTCATTACTCCGCCGTTTGTTCAATTGTCATCGCCTTATCCGGCAACGGCATTTTTAAAAGGAGCATTGGCACAGGAAAATTTTTGTGTAAAACAATATGATTTCTCAATATTATTAGCATTAAAATTATTTTCCAAAGACGGACTTTCTGAATTATTTGATGAAATTGAAACCCAATTGAATAAAGGAAACCTTGAACTTTCCGAGCCGTTGGCTGCTTTTATTACAAAAAAAGAACAATATATTTATACGATAGAGCCGGTAATTTCTTTTTTGCAAGGAAAATATCCGCAACTGGCACAAAAAATTTTATCCCGCAATTATTTACCTGAAGGAATGCGTTTTGATGAATTAAAAAATTCTAAGCGTAAAACTGATAATACCGAAACCGCAATACATTTAGCTTCATTGTATATCGATGATTTGACTGATTTATGCAGTCACACGGTTTTACCTAATTTCGGACTGTCCTGCTATGCCGCATCTATTGCCGAAAGCAATGATTTGAAATTCAGCGATATTGAAGCATTTTTAAAGGAAGACGATTTATTAACAAATTGGTTAGCTGTTTTAATAAAAGAGCTGGATATTAAAAATTGTAATCTTGTGGGAATCTCTGTTCCGTTTCCCGGAAATTTCTGTATGGCATTAAAAACTGCAAAAATATTAAAAAATATTAATCCGCAAATAAAAATAGCTATCGGCGGCGGTTTTGTTAATACTGGACTTCGCAATGTAAAAGAAAAAAAATTATTCGATTATGCCGACTTTGTGATTCTTGATGACGGGGAATTACCGTTGATAAAATTGGCAGAGTTTTTAAACGGTGAAAGTGACAAAACTTCGCTGGTACGAACTTTTTACCGTGACAATAATGAAATTATTTATTCCGGTAATGATTCTCAAAATTACGAAAAACAATTTGTACCGGACTATGGTGAGCTTCCTCTTGATTCTTATTTTACTTTGCGAGAATCTACAAATCCAATGCACTCTCTTTGGTCACAGCGGATTTATTTAAAACTGCGAATGGCACATGGTTGTTATCATCACGGCTGTACTTTTTGCGATACTACACTTGATTATATTGCTACATACAAAGCGGAAGACGGCGTATTTTTAGTTGATGCAATAGAAAAACTTATATTACAAACAGGACTTCACAGTTTTCATTTTGTAGACGAGGCAATGCCGCCGGCTGTTTTGAAAACATTTTGTCAGGAAATAATAAGACGACGTTTGGATATAATCTGGTGGGGAAATATTCGCTTTGATAAAGCATTTGATTCCGATTTACCGCAATTGATGGCACGTGCCGGATGTATTGCTGTTACCGGCGGCATGGAATCGGGGTGCAACAGAATTTTGTCTTTGATGAATAAAATGACGACGGTAGAAAATATTGTCAGAGTTTCACAAAAATTTGCAAAAGCTAACATTTTGGTTCACGGATATTTAATCTACGGATTCCCGGGTGAAAAACCGGAAGAAATCGCAGAAACTTTGGAAGTTGTACGACAAATGTTTCAGGAAAAAATATTACACTCCGTGTTTTTTCACAAATTCAGCCTTACAATCCACAGCGAAATTTTTCGTAATCCGCAAAAATATTCTGTTACCGGAATTATGCGAGATTTAAGTAAACTTACCGATTACGATATTTATTGCAAAGATTCTATACCGACTGCGAAACTTAATAAAATTTCAGAAGCATTAAATGTAGCCGTTTATAATTTTAATTTGCGAAACAGTTTAGAAATTCCGGCTTCACAATGGTTGCGGTTGCAATGCAAAATAAAACCGCAGTTTGTAAAAACAATATTAAATAATAAGAAAAAGTACGATTTGAACAAAAAATGTTGCTGGCTGGGAACAAAACCTTTTTTTAAAGACGGAATTCTATATTTTGCCGGCAAAACAGGCGATATATCTTATGAATTACCGCAACCGTTAGCCGATTGGGTATGCAGACTGTTAGAAGAAAGTTCTGTTAATGGTAAAAAAATGTACCATTCTTTAAAATGTTGGTTAGATTCTTTACCTGGCGGTTTTTTTGAAAACAATGAAGATCTTTTAGATAATGAATTGTGGGCAGATTTGCTGGAAGCCGGACTTATTTTACTATAAGGGAAATTTATGAAGCAATTATGGTTTATTTTTATTCTTATACTTACTCTTTCATCTTGTGCTATCGAGAAAATAACAGAGTTAGTTTCTGACGGGCGTGAAATAAAAACTCCCGAATGGAAAGTTGATTATGAATTGCCTATACTCAAAAAATCAATCGTAATGTCTGATTTTGTTGATGTGGGAGCTTTTTTAAAAGATTTGCAACATCGTGATGAAGATTCAATAAAAGAGAAAAATTCCGGGCTTATTTATATGGAAATTGAACCGGTTAAAATCTCTACGGAAGATTTGGATATTGATTCTAACGTAACGGAACTTTTGGATAATAAAGAACCGCTTACTTGGCCGCTTCCTTTGCAGATTTTCGAATCTCCGCAAGTTATGGAAACATCATTTCCGAGTATCAGAATGGATATGGATAAAGACGGTATTGATGATTTGATATTAGACAGACTTCAATCAAATGACGGATATTTAAAAATTAAAGCAGAGATTTCTATAACAGATTCTGAAGGTAATAAACATAATGCAACAAAGGAAGAATACTTTGTTGATGATTTACCGGTTTTTAAAATTTCGGAAATAATCGTATGTGATAAAAAATTCACTTTTGACGAAGCTGTCTATGATGAAGATGAAAAATGTTTAGTTTTCACTCCTAAAGGATTTTTGTCAGACTGGAATACTCCGTTGACCCCGGCTAAAGTAAATCCCGAGGATCCGTTTTGTATCGATTATGCTTTTAAATTTAAATTACCGGAAAAGTCTCTTTCTGTCCGTGGAAAAGGATTTGATTTTATAAATAACCTTATCGAGGAAAATGCGCATCAAAATTCTAAAGCCCGCAGTACTGCCAGATCAAAATATTCAAGACGTAGCAATTCAGGATTTGATTTAGCTAAAATAAAAGAAATGCTTAATGAGAACGGCGGCGGTGTAGAAGGACTTGAAGCTTTAATAAAAGATGAAGGCGTAAGTGTAAAAGATATTGCAGATGCTTATCAAAACGAAAGTTCCGACGGAATTAATGAATTGCTTGAAGATATCGGAGATGTTTCTATTGTCGATGTTCTTGCTTCAGATACAATTACCGAAAATATCGAAGATTTTACAGATTTAATCAAAGATTATGACATGGGAGACGGAAAAACTCTCGGAGATATTACTGCAAGTGAAAATCTGGCAGGATTGAGTGAGTTTTTTAATTTTCATAAAAATCATGCAATTAAAGAATTGGAAGTTACTTTCTCGGTAGAAATAAATCTGGGAGACAGTTTTATTATTGTAGGAAGATTTATTAATGATTTTACGGCAATTTCAATGAAAGAAAGCGATATGCCGGAATTACCGTTGTCTAGTATAGGAAAAATACTTAAAGAAATAAAAATTGATGCAGATATAAATAACACCTTTTCATTTCCGGTCGAATTGAGAAATCCTCACTTAAAAGATAAAGATACCGGAAGTATTACTCCGATATTGTTTAACGGTAAAGAAGGTGATTTTCAATTAGCACCTTACGCAGAAAAAAAATACAAGTTAGAATTTTCTAAATCTCTGGCAGAATTAGGCGACTCGGATTTATTACTTGACGTAATAATACCGAAAGGTTCGGAATGTGCCGTAAGTTTGAATACTGATTTCGGGCTGGATATGAACATTATTGCAGCCGGTTATGCTTCCGTAGAGACCAATTCTTTGGGAGAATAAATTATGTGTAATATGAAAAAGTCATTATGCATTTTATTTTTTATATTTTATATATTTTCGTTTGCAAATGCGATTCCGTCTTCTTGGCAATCGGCTTTTTCATTGGGAATGAGCGGTTCACACAGTGCCGTTGCATCGGGACTCGAGGCTTTAACATACAATCCGGCAGGAATATCAACAACTCCTTATCGATTCGGAGTAAATCTGTTCGGGAATTTTACATTTGACTTAATGACAAATTTTTTCAGTGTTTATGACTTTGTTGAAGTTCTTGAAACATTGAAGTCAGACAATCCAAGCGTTGATGATTTTTTCTCAAGACAGCTGGATTGGATGTCTCCGGACGGAGTTAGCTTGACATCTGCAATGTCATTATCTTTTTTCTCTTTTTATGCCAAATTGCAATCTTTTTATATAGGTTTCTCACTTGATAATAAAATCTTTGCAGATGTCACAGTGGGAAAAGATTTATTCCTGGGAATTTTTGATAAACTTTCGCTGGTACAGCCATTGAACGAAAAATTTTACGGGCGTTTCATGTGGTATCAAGATTTTAAATTTGCCCTTTCGACAAAAATTCCAAAAGCAGAAAAACTTTTACCTATCAGAGGACTTTATGCCGGTATAAGCGGACATTTTTATTTACCTATCATTTATACCTCGTTCTATTCTGACCTTTCATTGCATACCGGTGATACAGACGAGAAAAACGGACTTTATCAATACGCACTTGATATAAAGTGTGATTTTGTCTACGGTTCGGTGTTGGGTAAGCATGTATTTAAGAATGTGCAATTACCGGAAATAGACGGATTAGATTTACAAAGTATTCTTGAAAACGGCGGTAACTTCGGAATGGGTATCGGAGTAGATTTGGGAATATTAGCTGATATTAACAAATATATAAAAATCGGGTTCAGTGTTACCGACTTGGGATTTATGTTTTATGCCGGCAGTCAACGAACCGATATTGATACAAACGTAGTTCTTGATATGTTAAAAGCTACAGAAATTATAGATTCACTGAAAAATGTTATAAAAGACTTTGATAATGCAAGAGACACAAAAGATTTTGAATTTTTTATGCCGTTGACTGCATTTCATTTAGGATTTTCAGTTAATCCTCTTCATCGAAGTGACATCACCATAACATTACCGTTGAGTTTTACCGTGGGAGATTTTTATTCTGTTCAATTCGGTGGTTTACCTACTTTTGAACTTTCTACAGGAATAGAAATAATGCCGATTTTCTACTGGTTTGACTTTCCGTTAAGATTATCAGTCGGTTTTTCATCTGCAAGCGGATTTTACACAGGATTGGGATTTGGTGTACATTTAGGTGCGTGCCAATTAGAAGTCGGCGTAAAAGGATTGGAAGCATTATTTATGACTCCACCATGGACTGGAAGAGATTTTGCGGTTGGTTGTTCGGTAAATTTCACTTTTTAAAAAAAAGTAGAAAAAAATCTGAAAGTTTGTAGTTATAATAAAAAAATAAGTGTTTATATATATGTAGATAATTTATATATAAACACTTATTTTTTTGGAGTCGATTATGAAAATTTTATCAAAACTTATTTTGTTTACATTACTGTCTTCTGTAGTAATTTCTTGCAGTCCCGACAGATTAAAACCGATTCGTAAACTGGCAAGATCACAAAATTTAGAAAAGAAAGAAGAAGCCGCATTATTATACAAAGAAGCAGTTTCTACTCTCGTAAATGCTTATTCATCATCTGCCGGATTGAACAAAACCATAGGCAAACAATTATTAATAAAAGGAGCTTATGAAAAAGCACTGGAACATTTGGAGCAATCACGTGATATTATAAATAATGATTTTGAAACATATCATTGTATTGCAATCTGTCATGTAAATTTATACAAAATCAATCGTAATAAAGAACATTTAATTAAAGCAAAAGAAAACTACAAATATGCATTGAATATCAGTCCGGACAGACCGGGAGTTTTGTATGACTATGCACAACTTTTAGTATTCGGAACCGAAGAATACCAAGAAGCCGTAAATATTTTGACACACTACATTTATAAATTAAAAACTCAGGATAAAAACGGATATTTCTTATTGGGACGTTCATTATTTTTACTTGGTGAATATGACAAAGCTTATGAAGTTTATTCATCAATTTATAATTTTGAAAAAGAACTCACTGCCGAAGAAAAAACAAGTCTTGATGGTTTTATAGCAGAAACATTAAATAAAAAACGATAGGGAAAAAAATGCATACTATTCATGATATCGCACTGTCGATGGAATTTCTGACGCCGTCAGATCGTCGTAAATTGTTTGAATATTTCGGTAATTCAGAACAAATATACACAGAACCGCTTTTGAAAATACAACGTATATTAGGGAAAAGACGGACACTTCATCCGGAATTTGTAGAAGAAGCAAAGAAGATAAACGATTTTATTTTACGTTCTGGAATTCAAGTTTTAAGGTTTGACGATGTGATTTTTCCATTGCAATTGAAGTGTTTCGATGATTATCCGTTTATGATATTTTTACGCGGCGACAGAAATTTACTTTCTTACAAAATGGCTGCTGTAATAGGAACACGAAAACCGTCTGAAATCGGGAGTGAAGTTGCTTGTACGATGGTTCAAACTTTAAAGCCGTTTAATTACGCTGTTGTTTCCGGATTGGCAAAAGGAATAGATTCTATTGCTCATCAAGCGGCTCTTGATATAAAAATACCGACAATCGGCATTTTAGGCTGCGGGATTGATATGATTTACCCCAAAGAATCTAGGCAACTTGCCGTAAAAATGATTGAATCCGGAAATCTGTTAATTTCCGAGTATCCGCCCGGCAGCCGTCCGCATCGCTGGCATTTTCCGGAAAGAAATCGTCTGATTGCTGCATTATCATCGATTGTTTTACTGGTAGAGGCTCCGACAACTCATTCCGGAACAATAATTACGGCATACAAAGCCATAGAATATGGGAAAACACTGGGCGTTTATTTACCAGCAGAAGACAAAAAAGAATATTTTTGCGGCAATATTACATTTTTAAATGATGAAGCCGGATTTCCGTTGCGAAACAGAGAAGATTTAAAAATGATGTTAGAAAATAACGAATTCTAATCTTCTAAAATAAAGCGAAAAAGATTGCAGTGTATTTCAAAAAATTATTTTCAATATTTGGAAATATACTGCAATTAAATAATCTTTTTACCATCAGTCTATCTACACAAAATATTCATCTTGATTTTCTTGCAATGTTTCATTCAATCTTTCTTTGCGTGCTATTCGCTTTGGATCTCGTGTTACTGTTTTTACAGCCGCAACAATTTGAAAAACATCTGCAATTATTCCCAACGTCATCGCTGTCACACCGGCTATTAAATACAGAATAAATAAAAAATACGAGATTTCTGCACTGAACATATATTTGAATAAAATATTCCCATGAAAATCTTGCAGATAAAACAAGGCAAACAACACTGACAAAAAGCATAATATTCGCATTACTTTGACATTATACAAAACATGAAATGTAAAATATAATCCCAACACAATTGAATACATGAATATAAAAGAAATCTTCAATGGAGCATTGAATATATGAATAATATCCGAAATATAAAAACTTATACTGTAAGTCAGTTGCAGTAATACAGACGTAACATAAAATAACATAAAGAATTTTAAAATATCAAAAATCTGCTGTTTTACTGTTTTCATGACTTATTCTCCTCTGTAAAGTTTTGTAACTTCCTCCGCTAAAATTTTTATCCCTTTTTCCAATAATGCTGAATCTTGTGAAAAAGTAATACGAATGCATTCATTTTTCATTTCTGAATTTTCTTCACATCCCGGAAAGAAATAACAGCCGGGAATAATATAAACATTTCTTGATTTTAAACGTCGGTACAATTCATAATTGTTGATTGGTAAATTAGGAAACCACAACCATAAGAAAAAAGCTCCCTCATTTTCATGTACATAATACGGTAAATCATCGGGGAAATAACGCCTAATCAATTCTAAAGCTTCTTGTGAGCGTTTTTTATAAAAAGGCGTAATAATATTTTCTGACAGTTCTGTTATTTTATTTTTCGCAAAAAACTTATTTGTCAAAACCTGCCCGAAGGTTCCGCTTGCCAAGTTTACAACTGCATTTATATTGGAAATCATGTTAATAATTTCTTCATCTGCCACAATTATTCCGGTACGCAATGACGGCAAGCCTAATTTTGACAAGCTAAACGAATGAATTATGTTTTTATCAAACAATGTTTTTGTTTTACGAAATAAGATTCCCGGGAAAGGCTCGCCGTAGGCATTATCAATAATCAACGGAATATCATGTTCTTTTGCCAAAGCCAACAATTGTTCCATCTCTTCATCCGTAATTACATTTCCTGTCGGATTTGTAGGACGAGTAACACAAATTGCTCCAATGCTTTCATCTATTTTTAATGCATCAAAATCTACACGATATTTAAAACTGTGTTTTCCCGTATATTCGATTTTAGGAAGATAAGAACGCAAAGTATCTTCTTCAAGGGTTTGATCCGCATAACCGATATACTCCGGCACCATAGGAAACAAAATTTTCTTTTTACTGCCGTCCGGAAATTTTCCGGAAAACATATTTAACAAGTAGAAAAAAGCATTTTGACTGCCGTTTGTAATCGCTACATTGTTGCGAGTAATATTCCAACCGAATGTCCGCTGAAAATATTTTGCTACATCTTGCAAAAAATCTTCGTTTCCCTGAGGACTGTCGTAAGAACTTATAATTTTACTAAAACGATTTAAATCAGAAACTTCATTTAACAGGGAATGAAAAACTTCTTGCATTTCTTGAATTTTGGCAGGATTTCCGCCGCCCATAAGAATTACTTCTCCCGGTTTTTGCATTGCATCACCGATATCATTCATCAATTCACCTATTCCGGTTACTTTCCCTATTTTCTTACCGAATGAAGAAATCTGAAACATAAAATTCTCCTAAAAAACTATTGAGGTTCAATCACTGATTTAAAAATCATTTTTAAAGTCAACGAATCACAGAAATAATCATAATCCGGCTGATAATAAAAGTTTGAGATTTTTGCATTCATAAAGAAATAATTTTTCTGTGCAAAAACCGGCGAAAATTGCCATTTAAAATTAAAAGTCTTTCTTTTTGCCGATTCATTACTTCCGCCTACTGTAGCAGCAAATTGTGATTCTGTAAAAAGCTTATTCACATTCCACGTTTTCGGGAATAAATCATATTCAAACAGTACGATGTCATAATCTTTTTTATAAAAAATTGTATCTACAAAATCTTCCGTATTTTCCACTCGGACAATATTGTAATTCAAACTGTTTGAATCCAGTACAATCTTTAATGTCTTTTCTATTTCATCCGTAAGTTTACCGGCAAAAAGAACAATTTTTAAAATCATAGGTTTGTTATCAAAACCAAACTTTCCGTTATCATCAGTAAACAATTGTTTTGGTACAGGCGGCTTTGTAAAAAGTGTATTTTCATAAATTCCGGATAATGCGGTAAATTTTGGATTTTCATCTGTAATACTTCCCAGTACTCCGGCAATAAAACTGCAAACCCCGTCATTTTTCATATATGCAGAACTTCCGTCATTAAAATTATTATAAGCCGTAACAATTCTGTTATTTTTATATCCGGTATCAACAACACGTTTTTTACCTTCCATTCCTTGCATTACAACTGACAGAAGTTCAAATTCTCCGTCGAGTCCCTCAAATATATCCACTTCATCCGCCATAAATTGACGAATCAATTCTTCACGATTCGGAATATATTTCAAAACTATTTGTTCCGTATAAGGAAATGAATTGCCCAGAGAATCCTCACGTTGGTAATAAGGATTGGCACGTAATGTATATTTTTCCGTATTAATTTCTGAAATCATATATGCACCGGATGAAGTAAAAGTTAAACTTTCGGAAATAGCGTTAAAATCCGCAATTCTTTGAATTTCTTCTTTTTTTATTACCGGGAAATTAACAAGACGTTCCAATACAAAAGGATCGGCTTTAGAAAATGACAAAGTAATTTGAGTATCGGTTGTAGAATCTATATTTACGTCATTTCCGGGCATAAGAAATTCTGCTCCGATTTTTGTAGTTTTGAGAATATTTTTTAAGAAAAGAAAATCAGCTTCTATGTCGGCAATCGTAACATCACTTCCGTCTGAAAACTTTCTGTTTTTATCAAGAGTAAAAACAATATTCTGCAAGTTTGAAGAAACAGTAACCGATTCGGCAATATTTCCTACAATTTTTCCTGATGTAGGATTACGAAAAACTAAAGTTCCCATTGTCGCCTGTTTGATAAACTTTTCCATATCATTAGAAGCAAAAAAAGGATTTATCCCGTTAGCTATATTTTGAAATGCAAATACCAATTCCGAAGCAATATTTGCTTTGATAGGAATTTCAGAATATTCCTTAGAAATTTTATATGCAATATCAGTTTTATCTTCCTTGTAAAAAGCTGTATTTCTGTTTTTGTTTTCGCATGATAAACATAAGGCAAAAATTACAATAAATAATGAACTAAATATTTTTTTCATAAAACAGTCCTTGTTTTTTAATTTTTAATGTAATGGCAACCTAAAGACTTTGTATTGTGTATCGCCTGATCTACAATAATCGATGCCGTAATAATTGCATTACGCAATTCTATAATGGAACGATTCAATTTTGCTTCCTTATAGAATTTTATAATTCTGTGAGAATAATAATTTAAATCAGATTTAGCACGCTCCAAACCTTTATTAGTTCTTATTATTCCGGCATAATTCCACATTGTCAGTTTAATAACTTGTAAATCTTGCCCGATAATAAGCGGATCAAATTCTTCCATATTAGATTTTGGAGTTTCCCAATCTACAATATTTTCCAATCTTGCTCGACGTATTTCCTGAAAATTATCTTTTATATCATCAGCTACACGTTTTGCCCATACAAGCCCTTCAAGCAACGAAGTAGATGCCAGTCGGTTTGCTCCGTGCAATCCGGTACAACTTACTTCTCCCAATGCATAAAGATTTTTCAAAGATGTTCGTCCGTTAAGATCTACTTTTATACCGCCGCAAAAAAAGTGTGCCGACGGAACAATCGGAATCGGTTCTTTAGTAATATCAATTCCGCCGGATAAACACGTATTGTAAATTTTTGAAAAGCGTTTTTCAATAGGCACACTGCCTTTATAATGATTGGCTAAATCAAGTAAAAGGAAATCTGCTCCGGTTCGACTCATTTCTTCATATATTGCACGTGCAACGACATCACGAGGTGCAAGTTCTTTTAAATGACTGTAGCGTCCCATAAATTCTTTTCCGTCTCGGTTTAAAAGCTTTGCTCCCTCACCTCGCAATGATTCGGATATCAAGAAACGCTTTATATCTCGATGAAAAAGTGCTGTCGGATGAAATTGAACAAATTCTGCATTAATAATATCCGCACCGGCTCGATGTGCCATACTTAATCCGTCACCGGTAGCAGATGACGGATTGGTTGTATGTTGGAAAATTTCACCGATTCCGCCGGTTGCCAAAATCACTTTATGTGCCAGTAATTTTTCTACGCATCCGTCAAGGTTGTTTAATACATAAACGCCCATTACTTCACGTTTTCTATAAATTTCTTGATTATCACCGCTGTGATGATTATTTGTAATTAAATCTATTGAAGTGTGAGACGTAAGAATTTTAAGTCCGATTTTTCGGGCATAAGCTAAAAGCTCCGTAATAATTTTATCACCGGTATGATCTTCATAATGCAAAATTCTTCGTTTGGAATGTGCGGCTTCTTCTGTATAATCAATTTCTCCGGTATCATTTGTACTGAATTTTATTCCGACTTTATCTATTAAAAAATCGAACACTTGTTTCGGGCCGGTTTCCGACAGCATTTTTACGGCAGCAGTATTGTTATAATAACATCCGGCTTCTAAAATATCTTTATATAACAACTTTGGATCGTCTTCGGGATTCCAGGCGATAATTCCGCCTTGTGCTTGAAAAGAATTACACTCGGACACTTCGTCTGTCTTTGTTATAACGACAACATCAAGTCCAGCTTCTTTTAAATAAATTGCACAACTTAATCCTGCTATACCTGTTCCTATAACTAAAGCATCATAAACTTTTTGCATGATTTACTCTCCTTTGTTTATTTGTGTTTTATCAAAGAAAAATCAAAAATTTTTACCGTATGAGTTAATTCACCTACAGAAATATAGTCTATCCCGGAGGTTGCAAGTTCTTTTACTCGTTCAAGCGTCATATTTCCGGAAGCTTCGATTTCTGTTTTCTTATTAATAAGTTTTACTGCCTCAAGCATTGTTTGATTATCCATATTATCAAGCATAATGCGATCGACATTCAATTGTAATGCTTCTTCTATTTCTGCAAAATTTCTGGTTTCAACTTCTATTTTATATTTATTTCCCCATTTTTCACGCACACGTTTTACAGCTTCGGTAATACCGCCTACGCCGTCGCTGTGATTATCTTTTATCATTACCATATCATGCAAGCCGATACGATGATTAACAGCTCCGCCGCAAGTAACGGCGTATTTTGCAAGATGACGATAACCTGGCAACGTTTTTCTTGTATCAAGAATTTTTACCGGAGCTGCGGCTTTTACAAAATCATTAGTTCGTGTAGCAATTCCGCTGAGATATGAAATGAAATTTAAAGCCGTACGTTCACCCTTTAGTATTGAAGAAATCTTTCCTTCAACTACGGCAACAATATCACCGTAAGAAAGAACGTCGGAATCTGAATAGGAAAAGGAAACTTTCAATAAAGGATCTATTTTATTGAACACTCTTTCAAAAATCTGTCTGCCGCAAAGAACTCCGTCGGACTTTGCTTTTAACATGTAAGTTCCGTCACCAAGTCCGTTGGGAAATATTGCATCCGTAGTAACATCTCCCGATTCTGCAAAATCTTCATAAAAAGCAATATCTATCAATCGATCTATTTCTTCTGTACAAACCATTATGCCCTCCGTATATTAGGAAGTAATATAACAAAATGTTTTGTGATTTTGTACATTATAAAAACATCATTTAATATTGGAAAAGAAATTATTGACGAAAGTCTATGTTAAGTAATTTTTAGAAATAGTATTTTGCCTAATATTCGCAACGGTAAATATAACTCTATTGCTGTGCCAGACCCTCATTCCATTTCAGAATAACCCCTGCACGATAAAATAAAAAAATCTCGAACAATATTTTCCAAAAATTTTAATTTTTTGATTATTCGAAATCTTGCATTTATTCGATAAATTATTATGATTCAAATTACTTAATTTTACTCTAAAGGTGATATTGATGATTGCTGACTTTCTTTCAACTACCGTAGGCGGTATTTCAATTTCTATAATCGGTTTGCGAATTCTCCTAAGTTTTATTGCCGGATTTGCCATGGGAATGGAACGAGAAATTCACCAACATCCTGCCGGTCTGAGAACAATCATCATGATTACGGTTTCATCTACATTGTTAATGATATTATCAATGAGTCTTCCGAATATCTTCGGAAGCGGTGACCCGGCACGAATTGCGGCACAAGTTGTTTCGGGAATCGGTTTTTTAGGAGGCGGTGCAATACTGCGACAAGGAATTAATATTAGAGGATTGACTTCTGCCGCAATTATTTGGGCTTCTGCGGCTATAGGACTTACAATCGGTGCCGGTTTATATTTTGCTGCCGGAATTACACTTATTGTTTATGTTGTCACTCTTGTAACAGTAGAAAAAATAAAACTGATATTTATTCAAGCTGAATGCAAAAAAAACATCGACATTGAATACATCGGTACAGTTGTAAAGATTGAAGAAATTAACGCTGTTTTTAAAAGCTATAAAATTGAAATTCTTACAACTGATATCTGCTATAAAATAGCCGAAAACAAAACACGCTTCACATTATCAATAAATATTCCAAAACTTATAGAACCTGAAAAATTAAAAGAACAATTGGCAACTTTAGGTAATTTAAGTCTTTTATATTTACACGAGTAAAAAGTTTTTATGCATTTTCAACAATTCTACCCTACCCCACTCGGCATTCTCAAAATCACAGAAGAAGACGGTTTTATAACAGAAATTTCTATTGAAAAAAATAACATTACCGTAAACGAGCAAAAATCTTCACTATTGTTAGAAAAAGCTTGTGTCCAATTAGGAGAATATTTTGCAGGAAAACGAAAATCTTTTGACCTGCCTATTAAAATGCACGGAACAATTTTTCAAAAACAAGTCTGGCAAGAATTACTAAGAATACCTTACGGAGAAACACTAAGCTACCAAGATATCGCTGTCGCCGTCGGCAATCCTAAAGCAGTCCGAGCCGTAGGTCAGGCAAATAATAAAAATCGTATTATAATTTTAATTCCCTGCCATAGAATTATTAACAAATCCGGTGCTTTAGGCGGTTTCAGTTGCGGTACAAATATCAAAACTTTTCTGCTCAATCTGGAAAAATCAAATATTGACAATAAATATAAATAAACATTATAAGTTGCCATTATTTTTGAATAAGGAAATCTAATGCTCACACATTGCGGAACAGAAATTATAAATACCGAACATCTTATTTTGAGACCATTTAAATATGATGATATACAAGATTGCCTTAAAAATTGGATTGCCGATGAAAAAATCCAGTCTATGTACGCCGAACCTGTCTACAAAACAACAGATGAAGTAAAAATTCTTTTTGATAAATATATTTCTTCCTACCAAAATAATAATTATTACCGCTGGGCTGTTATCCATAAAGAAAGCAACGAATGTATCGGGCAAATCGCATTTTTTTGGGTAGATTCCGAAAATCATTTTGCTGAAATCGAGTATTGTATCGGACAAGCATTTCAACGAAAAGGTTTAGCTACGGAAGCAACAAAAGCAATCATTGATTTTGGATTTAATAAGATTAATTTGCATAAAGTTCAAATTTCCGTAAAAGAAATAAATCCGGCTTCTCGTCGTGTAATAGAAAAATGCGGTTTTACTTATGAAGGCACTTTACGTGATTATTTCTTTTCAAGTGGGAAATATATAAGCCGTTTATATTATTCATTATTGCGTTCTGAATGGAAGAATCAGCGTTAATCACAAGATTGCCCATAATTTTTTAACGTTGTTCCATCAACAAACTTTTCCGTCAAATATTTTACTATTCTAAAACAGTATTTTTCTTGAATGTTCCAAAGCGTCTTCTTACATTCTATAACTGAATATTAATATATTAAAAGGAGCATTCATGTTTTTAAAGAAAGTAAAATTTTTTATTATTACTTTAACGGTAATTTTATGTTTCGCAAATTGTTCGGAACACAGTGGTTTAACAGTCATTTTTATGACAGAAGACGGTATTCCTCCAAAGATTGTAAATGTTCAATTTGGTGAGAAATTAACTGAAGAACAAATTCCAGTATTAAAGAAAGATGGTCACATTTTTGACGGCTGGTACGACGCAGATAAAAAAATTGAAGCCGGCTACACTGTAATAAGAAGTTTAGTTTTAACTCCCAAATGGAAATCATCAAATCAACCTATTTGTTTAAAAAAAATGCCAATAGACAAAAATATTGAATATAGACTTACTGAAACTATAGTAATTCCGCAGGGAACAACCGTAATTATTTCACAAAAAGGGAATGAAGGAGTATTTATCGATAATCGTGCAGTAAAATTAACTCCTTTTAAAATGGGACAATATTTAGTTACTCAAGGATTATATGAATATATAATGAGTAAAAACCCGGGAACACATTCTCCAACTGACAATTATAAATTACTGCCTGTAAATAATATTTCCTGGTACGATGCAATTGCTTTTTGTAACGAAATGACTAAGATCTTTATGACTGCAAATGATTGTGTATACGAAATAGAAGAAACAACAGTAGAAGATTTTTTGAGAAATCATGATGTTGATTCTGAAGATTCTGAATGTTTGTTTGAATCTACCGATCCTGAAGATTTACCTATTAAAATTGTAACAGCTGATATCAGAAAAAAAGGTTACAGACTACCGACCGAAGCAGAATGGGAATTTGCCGCTCGAGGAGGGAGCAAAAATGATTTTATGAATTGGAGTAAAGTCTATGCCGGAAGTAATAATATTTCTGATGTTGCATGGGATGACGGGATTCTGCACGAAATCGGTTCAAAACAGCCCAATTCTTTATTGCTTTATGATATGTCCGGAAACGTCGGAGAATGGTGTTGGGATTTATTTCGAGATGATGTAAAAACGAATGATTCTGCGTATATGCAAGACGGCATAATTGAAAATCCGCAAGGTTGTGATTTTTCAATTTATTATGACAGAGTAGTCCGTGGTCTTTATAATGATAATGAAAATGAGACTTGTAGAGTCTCTTATCGGGCTAAAGCTTTTCCCAGATATGGCAATGAAAAAATTGGGTTGCGATTAGTTCGTACTATTGGGGAATAGAAGAAATTCCTAAGTTAAAAAAGCCGGTATTTGGGGTACACTCAAATCTACCGGCTTTGATTATAATCTTAATGTGTTAAATCAGTTTTCTAAAGCTCTGCTCTTGCAAGCTTTCTGTTTGCAAATACAAAGAAAATCAAATGTGCAATTATGGTAATTCCCCAGCTAAACGGATAAGCTATCAGCAACATTTTTAATGTTTTAAAATGTTGGAAAATTGTTGCAACCCAAATTATTCTAAATGCACAAGCTCCGGTAAGAGTAATAATTGTCGGCGTAACGGAATATCCCATTCCTCTTATTACTCCGGGTATTACATCCATTACACTGCACAAAACATAACACGAACAAACTATTAAAAGTCTGGTTACAGCTATTTCTATTACTTGCGAATCTGTAGAATAAACACCGGCCAATTTGTTTCCGAATAAACACACCATTGTAGAAAGCGTAACACATACAACAAACGCACAACCTATACAGCACAATAATATTTGCGGAATTTTTTTATACTTTCCGGCTCCTATATGTTGTCCGGTAAAAGTAAGTCCTGCATGATAAAAAGAATTTGTTGCAGCATACAAAAAGCCTTCAATATTGGAAGCAGCAGAACATCCAGCAATAACAACCGAGCCGAATGAATTTACAGCTGATTGAACAACAACATTCGATAAAGAAAATAAGACTCCGCCAATTCCTGCCGGAAGTCCTATTTTTATCATTTTCATTCCTATAGTTTTATTAAATTTTAATTTACCAAAAGAGAATTTTAGTCCTTCTACACCTTTAGAAAGTCTGATTATTATTAAAATAGCTGAAATACATTGTGAAACCATTGTCGCAAGAGCAACACCGGCAACGCCCATTTGAAAGGAAATAACAAGTATTAAATTCAAAATAACATTAATTATTCCGGCAAAACATAAATAATATAGCGGATATTTAGTATCTCCTACGGAACGTAAAATTGCACTTCCAAAATTATAAATCATTAATGCCGGCATTCCTAAAAAATAGATTCTCATATATTTCGATGCAAGTCCTATAACATCATCCGGATTTCCCATAAGACGTAAAAACAACGGAGAAAAAATTAAGCCGATAACAGCCAAAACAATTCCGCACCAAAAACTCAAAACTATAGATGAATGCATTGCATCATTTGCATCTTTAGTTTTTTCAGCACCCATAAAATGAGCTGTTACTACATTTGCTCCTACAGCAAGTCCTATAAATAAATTTATTAACAAATGAATCAAAGATGTGGTAGATCCTACAGCCGCCAAAGATGCTTTTCCGGCAAATCGTCCTACAACTATTGTATCCGCAGCATTAAATAATAATTGCAACACTCCGGATAACATCAAAGGAAAAGAAAAAAATAAAATATTTAATAACAAATTTCCGTCTGTCAACTTTTTAGCTTTCATACTGAATCTTCTTAAAATAAAAAATTACAGCAATATATATCACTAATGATTTCTTAATTAAAAATAAAACACTTGTTTTACAAAAAAAGCACTCAAAATTAAAGTAATACCTTAATTCTGAGTGCTTATTCATCTAACTAAAAAATTAGAACATTTTTTTAGTCTTCATAATTTTTTTTCTTTTCTTTCTTTCCAGCTTTTTCATTTTTTCATGTCTTTCAACAGCCGGCTGTGTGTAGTATCTTCTTTTTTTCACTTCAAGAAGGATACTTTCACGATCAACAAGTTTCTTAAACTTTTTGATTGCTTTTTCAATGCTTTCGTCGCTACCAACGTAAACTTGAGCCAAGTAAATCACCTACCTTTTTATTAAAATTTTATCACAGAACCTTAACAGGCTCAAATTATTTATTTCTATAAGTAATTCTTCCACGAGTTAAATCATAAGGAGAAACTTCAACCAGAACAGAATCTCCGGGAACAATACGAATATAATATTTTCTCATTTTCCCAGATAACTGAGCCAGAATCTCGTGACCACTGTCTGTTTTTACCTTAAACATTGCATTAGGTAATGCTGTTGTCACTGTCCCCTGTATTACAATCGCTTCTTCTTTTTCCATAAACCCCTTCTACTTATAAATAAAACTTATCGGTCTTATATTATTTTACAAAATATTCGTCAAGAAAAAACAGCTTATCACTTAGTTATTTTTTCTTGCCCATAAGTTTCATCATTGTCTTTTTTGAAATAGCAATATCTTCACCTTTAGCTGCTGAAGCTTCTGTTGCTGCATCGCCATTTTCAGAATTTGCTAATTCTTTTGCTTTCTTTTCTTCTCTTTCTTGAATTGCTTCTATTTTCTTAATTTTATCTTTTGATAAAGATCTTTCAAAAGCAAGAGCAATTGTTGAAGCTAAGAAAAGCGTAGAAATCGTACCGGCAACAATACCGATCATAATAACAAATGCAAATCCTTTTATGTTGCTTCCACCAAAAATAAACAATGCTATAACAGGGAACAAAGTTGTTATTGATGTAATGAAAGTACGTCCTAAAGTTTGACTCAATGATACATTAAAGATTTTATCCGGATGCTCATCTTTCATAATTTTAGAATTTTCACGAACACGGTCAAAGATTACGATTGTATCGTTTATTGAGTAACCGATAATTGTAAGTATCGCAGCAACAACTGTAAGATCCAATTCTATTTCAAACAAACTTACCATACCCAAACAAATAAGAGCATCATGAACAAGAGCTAAAACTCCGGCTACAGCAAACTGAAATTTAAATCTGATAGTAACATAAAGTAATATTACTGCTACTACAAATGCAATCAACATGATTGCCTGTCCTCTCATTCCTTTAGAAGATGCAGGCGAAACAGTATTTGTACTGTCATTTACTGCATTCTTCAATACAATCTCAGCATCTGATACAGAAATAATACCTTCAATTTTTTCTTCGTTTTGAAGTTTTGCATTAGCTTCTTCAAAATCTTCACCGGTCAATTTATATTCTGCTCCATATTCTTTATTAAGCATTTCAAACATTTTTTCTGTTTTCTTGCCTAAATATTGTGCCGGTGTTAAATCAGGCTGAGTTTTTCTTAGCTCTTCCAATTCTTTTTCATCATCTTCGGTAAGACCAGTTTTTACCAAGAATGAACTTGCTTTCCCGATTTGCTGCTTTTCATTAAGAATAACTTCTTGTACGTTACTACCGAGTCCCGCTTCTTTTGCCAATTCTCGAATTTTTTCAATAGAAGCCCCGGAATAAACTGTAATTCTTTGGCTTACCCCTCCCTGAAAATCAATACCTACATTAAAATTCTTAGAAGTTAAAAATCCTAAAGGAAGGCTTTTCGGAAGAAAAACTGTCCAAAGGCTGACCAACATACAAACTATAATTATTGGCAGCATAATCTTTTGTATTTTTACGAAATCTATTACTCTTTTCATAACAATTATTTCCCCCTAAATAATGATACTGCACGTAATGTTTTAAAATTCGTTCCAGAATTAATAGTATCCCAAATCAATCTTGTAATGAATAACGATGTGAACAATGTTGAAACAACACCCATACAAAGAGTTACTGCAAAACCTTTAATTGCACCGGTACCAAATAATGAAATACCTATAGCAGCAATAAATGTTGTTATATTTCCATCCATAATAGCCCAGAACGCTTTTTCATATCCTAAAGTTATAGATGTAGTAAAGCTCTTTCCACTTCTGAATTCTTCTTTTACACGCTCATAAATAAGTACATTTGAGTCTACTGCCATACCGAGAGTTAAGATAATACCCGCAATACCCGGCAAAGTTAATGTACCGTTAAACATTCCCATTCCAGCAAGCAAGAAGAACAAGTTGAATACCAATGCGATATCAGCAACAATTCCACCTAAGCTGTAAACAAAAATCATAAATACTACAGTTATAATTACACCTACAAGCAATGCAAACAATCCACTTCTGATTGAGTCTTTTCCTAATGATGCACCGATAGTATTTTCTTCTGCAATTTCCAAAGGAATATTCAAACTTCCTGAACGAAGAATTTTTGCCATATCATCAAGTTCTTCATAAGATAAATTTCCCAATGTAACTTGGCTTCTTCCGTTAGGAATTTCACTTTGTACTACAGGACTTTGCAATACAACATCATCAAGAATAATAGCAATCTGACGACCGATATTTTCTCTTGTTGCTTTTGCCCATCTATCAACAGCTTCACCTTCCAATGTAAAATTAATTACATAACGTCCCAAATTGTCTGGATCTACAGTAGCTGATTTTACTTTTGGATTATCACCTAAAAGTGATTCTTTAGAAACTACAATAAAAGGTACCTGAGAATAATCTTCTCCGTATTTATCTTTGTTCGATACTCTTAACGCTTCTGTATCAGGAGGTAATTGAGACAATATTTCCGGATTGATATTTCCTTTATTGTCAACAAACATTTTACCTTCAGAATCATATTTTCTTTTTAGTTCTGAAAGTAATTCAGAACCTTCTTTAGAAACAACTTTAAATTCAAGAACACCGACTGTTTCTATGATTTTTCTCAAATCACTTGTTTCTTTTACACCTGGTAAATTAATAACAATTTTATGTTGTTCTTTAATTTTCTGAATTGAAACTTCAGATACTCCGAATTTATTAATTCGGTTTTCAATCATTAAAACAGCATTATCTAAAGCTGCTGCTTTGTCTGCATCTGTTGTAGCTTTACCTTCTACTGACGGATGATCAAAATTCAAAGTTACAACAGCATAAGCTCCACCTTGCAAGTCAAGTCCTAACTTAATCGCACTGTTTTTTACTTTTCGTTTTGCATCAAATTCTGCAGTATAATAATTTTCCAATGCCTTTTTTGCTACTTTTTCTACAAGAAGATTTTTCTCTTCTTCTGTTTTGTTATTATAGCTATACATATCAAAAAGAATATTCTTCATATCGTTAAATGAAGCATTTGAAGCCAATTTTAATTTTTTCGCACTTACTGAATTATATTCTTTTAATTTTCGACTAATTTCTTTCTTTAAAACTTTTAATTCTTTATCGCCTGCATTAGCGTCATTAAAAGCTTTCAAGCCATTTTCAATACGAGTATTAATTTCACTTTTCAATCGAACACCGGAAAGACCTGCTTCATCACGATCTTTTTCCTTGTAAACAAAATACCATGTAATTGAAGGCATTAAGAAATAGAATCCGCCTGCCAAACAAATTAACAGGATTAATAATCTGCTACTTTTCTTCATTGTTCTTTTCCACCTCTTCTTCTTTTTCTTTATTATCCGCTGCAGCAGGCTCATCTTTTCCGTGTCCTTCTACAGTTGAAATAGCATTTTTGTCAAAAGTAATTTCAGCTCTGTCGTCAATACGAACAACAACAACTTTATCCTTTACAGAAACTACTTTTCCATGAATACCCCCGATAGTAACTACACGGTCACCTTTCTTTAGGTTACTCAATTTTTGTGCTAATTCTTTTCTTTTCTTACTTTGTGGGCGAATTAAGAAAACCCAATAAACCACAAGCATGATAACTAGAAATACCATAAAACCCATCTGACTGCCGGCTGCAGCTTGAGGATTGGCAGCTTGTGCTAAAAAGAAGCCATTCAACATTCTATATATTCTCCTTATGTTTCGATTTAGTATAAAAATTCTTTCTCTAATAGAATAAAGACTAAATTTTTATCCAATAAAAATTTGGATGTTTGTTTATCATTTATACCACACAAAGTCAAGTTATAACCCAAATGATAAAAGCATGTATTTATAAAAATGACCACCCAGTCACTTTATAACTTGACTTCAAAATTAAACAATGATACTTTGCGTTACTCTGTTATGATAAAATATCAATTTAATAATTTTTGTTTATTTTGAAAAAAACGTAATACTTTAAGGAGAAAATAATGATTATTAAACCTATGCTCAGAAGTAACATGTGCTTTACTTCACATCCAGAAGGTTGTGACAAAATCGTAAAAGAACAAATTGACTATGTTAAAACTCTTCCTACAATAGACGGAGTTAAAAATGTTTTAGTTGTAGGTGCATCTACCGGATACGGATTATCATCAAGAATTTGTGCTGCATGGCAAATGAAAGCCAATACTGTCGGAATATTTTTTGAAAGAAATGCGGAGGGAACAAGAACTGCATCTGCCGGTTTATACAATTCCGTTGCATTCGAAAAATATGCTGCCGAAACAGGCAATAAACATTACAGTATCAACGGCGATGCTTTTTCACATGAAATAAAAAAACAAACTATAGATTTAATAAAAAAAGAATTCGGAAAAATTGATTTGGTTGTATACAGTATTGCATCACCGAAAAGAACAAATCCGGATACAGGCGAAGTTACAGCATCATTTTTAAGAACTATCGGAGAACCTTTTAATACTCGTACATTAAACATTAACACAGGGAAATTGACTCAAATTAGTTTAAATCCGGCAACAGAAGAAGAAATCGCCAAAACTGTTTACGTTATGGGCGGCGAAGACTGGAAAATGTGGATTGATGCTTTACAAAAAGCTGATGTCTTATCCGACAACGTAAAAACTGTTGCATATTCATATATCGGACCAAAACAAACAGCTCCGATTTACAGAAACGGAACTATAGGGAAAGCAAAAGAAGATCTTGAAAGAACAGCACACGAATTATGCGAAAAAATGGCTGATATTAACGGTAAAGCGTATGTTTCCGTAAATAAAGGTCTTGTAACTCAAGCCAGCTCTGCAATTCCTGCCGTTCCTTTATACATTTCAATTCTTTATAAAGTAATGAAAAACAAAGGCTTACATGAAAAATGTATTCACCAAATTGCAAGACTTTTCAAAGATTTCCTTTACAACAAAGACGGCGTACCTACTGATGAAGAAGGACGTATCAGAATTGACGACTGGGAAATGCGTGAAGATGTTCAAAATGAAATCAGCAAAATATGGGATAATATCAGTGATGAAACCGTAAGCCAATATTGTGATATTGCCGGATTTCAAGAAGAATTTTTCCAACTTTTCGGATTTGAAGTTCCGGGAGTTGATTATGAAAAAGATTCTGAACCTTCAGTTCAATTAAATCCGTTACCGTTATAACTTGGTTTTTGAAATAATTTTAAAAGGCAGTCTTTATGAATTTAGAATTCTACAAGACAGCCTTTTTTTATTTTATAAATATTTATATCCTCAATACATCAAATATTTCATTTACTGAATTACATACTGAAAAAAGTTGCAGATTACCTTCATAAAGAAAGTTTTCATCAGTTGCTTTTTTTAATAAATCCAAAAGCGGCTGAAAATATCCGTTAATATTTACGACAATTATCGGTTTATTATGTCTGGATAATTGTTTAAGCGTAAGTATTTCAAAAAACTCCTCAAAAGTCCCGATTCCTCCCGGCATCATAACAAACGCATCAGATTTATCTTCCATCATCTGTTTTCGTTCACGCATTGTTTCTGTATAAAAAAAATAAGTACACCTATCTAACAATTGTTTTCTTTCTTTAAAAAAATGTGGAGCAATACCGATAACAGTACCTGATTTTTCCAACACACCCTTTGCAGCTGCTCCCATAACACCGGAATTTCCACCGCCATATACTAATACATGTCCAAACTCAGCCAATTTTTTCCCGAATTCATTTGCTTTTTCTAAATAAACTTCCGGAATATTATTCGATGAAGCACCGTACATACATACATTCATTTTTTTATCCTTACTATAAATCAATATTTTTTCCATTCAGAACGACCTGAATCAATCTCTGATATTCATAAGAAAGTTTTAATGAAAAGAAATCATTTTGTTCCCGCAACAATTTTAAGAAAATTTTATCACCTTCCCACATGGGTAAATTATTGAATTCTGATTTATGTTTCCATGCCAATGAGCCTTCATTACAATCAGTTAATTCCCCGCTCCAATTATTCGCAGTATACAAAAACATATATTCAGTTTCCCACTCATTAGAAACAAAAGTCACAATTCCGCGTAATTTCCATTCCAATAATGTCAATCCGGTTTCTTCATAAACTTCACGCAAAAGACATTCTTCCGGACTCTCACCTTCTTTGAATTTTCCTCCGATACCAATCCACTTTCCTGCATTAGGATCATTCTTTTTCTTATTTCGATACAACATAAGATAATCATCATTATCGTTTTCAATGTAGCATAATGTCGTATTTTTCATTTAATACTCCATCTTTCCTTTTAATTTACGAATATAAAGAAAAGTTTCCTTTTCGCCTTTCTCGCTCAACATTCGCAACAATTTTTCCAATAAATCAGATGTTTCCGGATGAATCACACGATGTTTTTTTGCATTCAGAAAATACTCCAACGAACTGGAGTCGGTGTAATCTCCTTTTTTATAAATTTTAGAAGCAGCAACACGATCACAAAACATTTCAATCACATAACGCAATGGCATTTTTACGGGAGCCATCATGTGAGTTTCTCGATTATAATCTGTCCAATATTCAAAATGATGCGGATTGCGTCCTTTATGATGAATCCACGCCAAAGAATATCCTTTTACGGCACGTTCACCTTCATTAGGACTGCGATTCCCTTGAAAATAACGAACTCCGGCAAAAAATTCTTTAGGACTATATTTTGATAAATCATGCAAACAACCTTGCCAAAATATTCCAGCTTTAAAACAATGGCGAATCACCATGTGCCGGTGTCGAGTAATTGTAGATAAATGTCCAAAAAAATTGCGAATAATCATATTTTTCTCCAAGTTTCTTCCAAGTCATAAAATAAAAAAAGATGAACTTCATCATTTGAATGATAAAATTCATCTTAATAAAATTTATTATAATTTTTTTCTAAAATGCCAGTTGCAAAATATTATAAAGCTCTTCACTATTGCATATACGCGGTAAATAATTCATACCGTCAATTTTTACTGCACTGTCAGCAATTCCTATTAAATCATCCGTTTTTATGGAAAACTCCGATAATTTACCAGGCAATTCCAAATCTTCAGCCAATTTTTTAACAAATTCAATAACTTTCACAGCGACATCAAGCATTGTTTTTGATTCTACATTAATCCCCATCGCTGCACCGATTCTTGCCAACTTTTCGGCACTTGACGGAATACAAAATTCAATCACATAAGGTAAAAGAGCCGAAGCCACACCCATATTTTTTGATTGCATTTTTTGTTCAATTACTTCAGATACAGTACCAACAATCCCTATAGATGCCATACTAAGACCCAAAGATGTCATAAGACCGGACAAAGACAAAAACAATGCTGAATCAGAATCTTTATCTTTTACTGCAGAAACAATATATTTTGCTTGCATCTCAATAGCTTTTAAAAACATCATATCAGACAGAAAATTTGAATTCGTAGATAAATATCCTTCTATTGCATTCGCTAAATTATTCATCATAATTTGCGATAAATTATCGTCTGATATTACAGTCGGATCATAAATCACATTACAAGGCTGTCCGTTTATTGCTTTCAATATACAAAGCTTTCGAGTACGCACATCAGTTATGATAAAATCATTTCTAAACATAAAAGGATTTTTCGATTCTGTAGGAACTTCTATGTAAGGAATTGATTCCTCTTTTATGCTTTCGCCGTCAATGTAATCATTAATAGATTTTGTATTTTTAATAAGCATTGCAATTGCCTTTGCAACAGAAAGAGTTCTCATTCCTCCCACTCCGACAATTACATCGCAATAAGATGCTCTTGCTAATAAAGCACCTTTATCAATAACATTTGTATTTAATGAAAATATCTTTGCAGGAATATCATATAAAATTACTTCACAATTTCGTTCTGCCAATAATGTTTGGATTCGAGAAATAATCTTCCCACTTAACAATTCATTTTCAGTCACCAAAAATACTTTATTGCCGACTGAACTGACTACGCTTCCTATTCTATTAAGTGAATCAATCCCGAACTTTAAATGTGAAGGAATGAAAAAATCAAAAACCTGCACGAAAAGAACTCCCTTAAATTACATTAAATCGTTAATGAATTTATCAGCTGTTTCACTTATAACAGCTACATCATTAAAATAATTAGGATTAGCAGCCAATTTTGCTTTCACTTCAGCTATTCTGTCGGCTCTTACATCCGGAGCAGATTTAACCATTTCAATAATACGTTTTTGTTCTGAACGAGTTAAAGCTTCATTAGATATACTAACACTGTCTTTAATATCAGTCTTTCTTACCTGAGACGCAGAATTCATTTTTGCATACTCATTAATACCATTAACTGAATTAATTTTATTAATACTCATAAATACCACCTTTTGATAATATATTTATCGACTTAAAAAGAAATAACTTAACCTAAACAAAATTACCTGACAATAATTGTAAGCCAAGTCTATTCCAAAATAAAGTACTATAGTAAAAAATATTCAATTTATATATTATTTTCACTAACTTGTTCTTCTTTTTTACGTGGTGAATAATTTGCAATCAAAACTACATATTCCCCAGCATTTTTATCTTCTTCCATCTCTTTTTGTAATTCTACAGCCAATCCGCGATATACTTTTTCGTTAATTTTGGAAATCTCTTTGCATACACAAACTTGTCGTTCCGGAAAAACTACTTCTATATCGGCAAGTAATTTAAAAATTCTATGGGTACTTTCATACAAAACAATAGTTCCGTCCAAATCCTGCATAGCTTCCAACTCATGTCTGCGTTTTCCGCCTTTACAAGACAGAAAACCGAAAAAATGAAATGTATCGGTTCGCATTCCGGATACAACCAATGCAGGAACTAAAGCCGTAGCACCGGGAACAGCCACTACCGGGAAACCGGCGTCTATACATGCACGAACGGCAACCGCTCCTGGATCACTTATACACGGTGTACCACCGTCACTGATTACGGCAACAGAATTCCCTTGTTCCAACAATTGAACAAGTCCGTAACTGGAATTTCTTTCATTATAACTGTGGTACGCCACAAGTCTTTTTTTTATCTCATAATGATTTAATAATTTCAAAGAATGACGTGTATCCTCACAAGCTATCACATCAACGGCATTTAACACTTTCAATGCTCTAAGTGTAATATCTTCAAGATTTCCGATCGGTGTTGAAACCAAATAAAGAGTTCCCGCTTCTACCGCATTACGCTCTTGATTATCAGTCATTATTTATACCTCAAAATCAAATTTAAGCTCTTTTCGGTTATTAACCATATACCAACCTTTCAAAGTATTGGCAAAAAGCAATGCACTTGTTACACCGCCGATACCGCCGGGAACTGCCGTTACAAGAGATGCGACCTCATTAACAGCAGCCGCATTTACATCACCGCATAAAACACTTTTACCGGTTTCATCATTTTTTGTATTAATTCCAACATCAATTACAATTGCGTCGTCTTTGACCCAATTTTCATTAATCAATTCTGCAACACCGCAACAAGCCACGACAATATCGGCATCAGCTGCTATTTCTTCCGGATATTGTGCCTTTGTATGCAATACAACCGGAACCATATTACGTTTTAGTGCCAGATGAAATACCGGTTTACCGACTGTCACAGAACGCCCTACAATCGCAATTTTTTTACCGGCAAGTTCCATTCCTCGCTCTTTTGCAATTTTTGCCAACGTCAAATCCACAGCCCAAGCTGTAGCAGGCACCATAAAAGGCTGACCGGCAAAAAGTAAGCCCTGATTAAAAGGACTTACTCCGTCAACATCTTTTCGATAATCTACCAACCGAGAAACCATTGAATGAGAGATTTGACGAGGCAACGGAAGTTGCAAAATCATTCCGGAATATTTGTCATCACGATTTATCTCATCCATTTTTTTTACAAATTCATTTTCCGTAACCGAATCACTGAACCGAACAAGCTCAGTTTTAATTCCTAATTTTTCAGAATTGCGAACAATTCCGTTAATATAACTTTCGGAAGCTGCATGCTCACCGGCAACAAGACAAGCCAAACGAACATCAGCACCGTACATATTAATTTTAGCAACTAACTCTTCACGGATTTCATCTGCAATATATTTTAATTTTCTGATTTCTCCGGGCATATTACCTACTCCATATTTTTATTCATGTGCATTTTTTATTTTAATTTCAGTCTTTCCTGTTTCAATATCAATAGTTTTTACCAATAATGAAACTAAATTATCTGCGTTTAAGATATTCCAATAAGTTTCAAGATTATCATCAAATAAAGGAACATGATACGGATAACGTGCAAATGTAGGCAATGGATTACCGTCACCTTCATAAGTATGAATACAGTATCCATATCCCGGTTCTATCGCTTCATACGAAAAATTTATTCTTTCGCAAGCTTTACCGTCACCGTAAGTACAACGTAAAATTGAAAAATGAAATTTGTGTTGTTTATCATCTAAATCTATCATACCGGTAATTCTCGGTGTAAAATTCGGAGCGTCCGGTTCAAACTGTCTTGTAGCTAAAGAATCAGTAAAACCTTTTCCGTTTTTCAATCCTTCATAAACAGTGTCTGTTTGGTCTCCGTTTGAAACAATATGACATTTGTCCAAAAATCTTACTGGATAATAAATAATCAATGACGGATCTTTCATTTTTGACTCATCAAAAGGTGCAGTTCTTACAAAACCGTTTTCTTCAATAAATACACGATTACGAGAATTTTCACTTCTTCCCATAATCCAGTAAATCTGAACTAATTTTTTTCCGTCTTTTGATAATCCTTGAATTATTCCTCGTCCCGGATAAACATTATTTTTCAACGCTTCAAAATTATCTTGTGCTGTCTTTTCTATATTCATTTCTAACTCCTTTAATTAAAAAAATAATACAGATTATACCATAAGAAACCGTAATTGACAAATTTCGACTATACCAATTTGACTTTTCCATACATTCGAAAATGAATAATAGTGATGAAAAAACAACAGAAAGAACACATAGGCATTAGTAAATATAGCGGATATGGATATAAGTAAATGTGTCAGGGGATAAAAAAAGCCCGGCAACTTCCTACTCTCCCATCTCCCGAAAGAAACAGTACCATCGGCACTAAGGGGCTTAACTTCTGTGTTCGAAATGGGAACAGGTGGACACCCTCGTTATGATCACCGGACATATATATTAC
>JAGANG010000051.1 GCA_017624275.1 Spirochaetales bacterium
GAAAATGTAACTGAAAATGTAACTGAAAATGTAACTGAAAATGTAACTGAAAATGTAACTGAAAATGTAACTGAAAATGTAACTGAAAATGTAACTGAAAATGTAACTGAAAATGTGACTGAAAATATAAGTACATCAACAACAGAAAACGAGTCTGAAGAAAATCATGTAAATATAAAGCCACAGAAAAAAGAAAATATCTTTATACAAATAATGAAATGGTTAGGGTTCATTATTTTGATCGCAGGGATAGCAGTTGGTATAGTACTACTACTTTATTATCTTGGTGATTGTTATTTTGAGCCCTGGGAAGTGGCAGTAGCAATAATATATTTTATCCTAGCAATAGTATTGAAAGTCGGTTTTGGAATTGGTTTTTTTTGGTCAGCCATCATGCCAATCTTTATTATTCCCTCTATTCCTCTCTTAATATATTTAATAATACCTTTCTTAGGAAAAATTATTTCTGTAGTGTGGGAAGCATGGGGGGAATGGTTAGATGAAAGAGAACGAAAAAGAGAACAAGAAAGGAAGATAATAGAAGCAAAAAAACAAAAGCAATTAGCTCTCGAACAGATTCAAGAAGAAGCAGCAATGGAAAAAAAAGCTAACGAAGATGCTATGAGAAAAAGTGAAGTTGAAAGAAATATAGACGAATTAGGTGATTACATAGATATGTTGGGGGAATCTATCCAGAAAAAAGAATTGCCGAAAACTCAAATAGTGTCAGAATTAAGCAAAATGCTGGATTCGATTTTTAATAACAAATCTTATATATCTAAAGAAGGTTTTAATAAAGTGCGTAATGATAATGAAGTTTTTATTAAGCATATTTTAGGAAAATGTCCTGAATTAGAAAATTTCTCCGGTACATTACTTGAAACCAGAATGGAGCAAGTCAAAGCAAAGTTTACTAAAATTCTCAAATAAAACTACACGAAAGTACTTGTTCATTTTTGAATAAGTACTTTTTTTATGCTATGGAGAATGAATAATTTTTAAGAGAGAAAAAGCATGATTGAAAAAGAAAATACGCAGATAAAACTTTTTGAAGATAAAAAAGTTCGTACACTTTGGGATAGTGAAAAAGAAGAATGGTATTTTTCTGTTATAGATGTAATTGCTATACTTACTGACAGCGAAAATCCGCGTCGTTATTGGAGTGATTTAAAAAGAAATCTTAATGCTGAAGGAAGCCAACTGTACGCTGATATCGTACAGTTGAAAATGACTGCATCTGACGGAAAAATGAGATTAACAGATTGTCTGACAACCGAACAACTTTTTCGCCTTATTCAATCGATTCCGTCTCCTAAGGCAGAACCTTTCAAGCTCTGGATTGCTCATGTGGCAAAAGAGCGATTGGACCAAATGGAAGACCCGGAACTTTCGATACAACAAGCATTACTTGATTATAAAAAACTTGGATATTCAGAAAATTGGATAAATCAACGTCTTAAATCAATAGAAATCAGAAAAGATTTAACGGATGAATGGAAAAATCATGGACTCAAAGAAGGTGTACAATTTGCAACACTTACGGATATTATTTATAAAACATGGGCGGGGAAAACTGCAAAAGAATACAAGGAATTTAAAGGTTTGAAAAAGGAAAATCTGCGAGATAATATGACAAATCAAGAGTTGGTTTTGAATATGTTGGCAGAACTTTCTACAACGGATATTTCAAAAGCTCGTAATCCGCAGACTTTTGATGACCATATTGATGTCGCTTATCGCGGCGGAAATATTGCCAAAGAAGCTCGTGAGAAATTAGAATTTGAAACAGGTAAAAAAATTGTCTCACCATTGAATGCTAAAAGTTTTTTTGAAAAGCAGATTGAACAAGATGAAAATGAAGACATAAAAGACCAAGAAACAAAGCCTTTAAATTAGTTTGAATATAAGTATTTTTTTATACTATGGAGAAATTATTATGATTAATGTTAATTTTTTACCGTTTGTCGGCAGCGAGTACAACCGTGGCGGAATTTTCGGGAAAAAGATTCTTATACTCGGTGAAAGTCACCATTGCAATCCCGGAGAGGCGACAAAAGATTTTACAAACGATGTAATGAAAAAACATTTGTACGAAGAGTCATACAGTACTTTCACTAAGTTTGAACGTTCTCTTGTAGGACACGAGACAAATCAAGATGAAAGAATAAAAATTTGGAATTCGTTGATTTTTTATAATTATCTGCAAGAGCCTATGTCAGATGTGAGACTTGCCGGTACAAGAGAACAATATCGGGCAGCTGAATCGGCATTATTTGCTGTACTTGAAAAATATGTTCCGGAATATATGGTAGTTTGGGGAACCAGATTGTGGGATTATATCCCGACTAATAAATGGAGCGGTACAAAAATAATGAATATTGACGGTTCTTCTGTACTTCACGGAGAATATTTGTTGGATAATAAGCATTCTGTCAAAGCAATCAGAGTGTATCACCCGTCATCCGGTTATTCTTGGGATTACTGGTACAAAGTTTTAACTACGTGGTGGAAATGATTTTATTTTGGGTAATTTTTCCGCAATCATCTCCGGTTGTAAGTTGGAATGTGTGCAATTTCGCAAGATGATAGGCAATCCGCTTGCTGTAGTTGAAATAAAATCTACATGACAAGGCTTTTGGGGCGGTTTCTAGTTTTGGCAAAATCTCTTATCTTAACTTCATTTAATTTATATGTTAAATCTTCCGATGTAGTAAAAGATAATGTTCTGAAAATAAAAAGGAATATGTAATGAGAAAAACTTTTCTTTTATGTGTGATATTTGGTTGTTTTTTACTTTGTTCCGCAACACTCTGGGATAATCAAGCCGGTGATATTTATTCCAGAAAAATTCGTTATAAAGTAAATGACAGTGTAAGAATTCAAATTGATGAAAGAACAAAATTGAAATATACAGGTTCTTCAAAAACTTTAAAGACTATGTCTGTCAATTCTCAAAGTACGGAACTTTCCGGTGTGTTTGAGGTGATTCCGTCGGGTGATGTAAATGAATCTAAAGATTCTTCTAATAAAGATGAATTTGAATATGTTGCGGAACTTCAAGGCAGAATAATTGATGTAAAAGATAATTATGTGACTGTAAGCGGTTCTAAAACGATTTCTATAGATAATAAAGTAAGCAGAATTTCTATTCGCGGTGATGTTGCTTTGAGTAATTTAAAAGGAAATAATGTAAAAGCGGCAGATTTGATGGATGAACGATTGGAAATTACTACGGCTGTAGATAATGCTTATCTTCCTTTGACAGATGAAGATTTGGATGTAAGTTCTGATGTCGTTGTTTTGACGGAAGAAAAGAAAAGGGATTTATTGGTTAAATATTTGAATAAAATGTTGAACGTTCTTTTTTAAGCATTTTTTCCATAGAATTTGTCGTATAAGTTAAAATCAGCGGAGTGGTAAATGTTAGCGGAAATTCAATCCGTAGAAGATTTAAAAAAGATACCGATTCATCAATTACCGGAATTGGCAGAAGAAATTCGTGCAAAAATTATTGAAACTGTCAAAGAAAACGGCGGACATTTGGCGAGTAATTTGGGCGTTGTAGAATTGACTGTTGCTCTTCATTACGTTTTTTCGTCACCGTCGGATAAAATAATTTTTGATGTCGGTCATCAATCTTATACTCACAAAATTTTAACAGGTCGATATGATAAAATAGATACGTTGCGTCAAAAAGACGGACTCAGTGGTTTTTCTCGTCGAAGTGAATCTGCTCACGATCCCGTAGACAGCGGTCATGCTTCTTCTTCTGTTTCGCAAGCTGCAGGATTTGCACAAAGTAATTTGTTGCTTGGTAAAAGCGGCAGAGTTATAGCCGTTATCGGTGACGGAGCTATGACCGGCGGCGTCGCTATGGAAGGATTGAATTTTTGCGGACAAAATCGTTTGCCCGTAATTGTGATTTTAAATGATAACGAAATGTCTATCGACAGCAGTGTCAGTCCGGTTTCTCGTTATATCAACCATGTTGCAGTGTCGGAACATTATCGAAAGTTTATGGATGATTTAAAGCGTCCGTTGTTGTATGGTTTGCCTTTTAACTCTTTGCTAAAAGAGTTGTTTAATAAGATTGATAAAGGAATTCGAGTTTTAATAGATTACGATAATATGTTTACTCAAATGGGGTTTGATTATATCGGGCCTATTGATGGACATAATATTGAAGAATTGATTTATATTTTACAGAAAGCTCAAAAGCAAATTACTAAGCCGGTGCTTTTGTATGTAAAAACTAAAAAAGGACGCGGATATATGCCGGCAGAAGATGATCCGGTAAGTTATCACGGAGTAGCTCCAAAATTTTATTTACCTAAAGAAAAGAAACCTTCGTATACTGATGTGTTTGCGGCTAAACTTTGTGCGTTGGCAGAGGCTCATCAAGATATTGTAGCTATTACTGCTGCCATGGAGTCTGGAACGGGACTTTCTTCTTTTCACCGAAGATTTCCGGATCGTTTTTTTGATGTGGGAATTGCGGAGCAGCATGCGGTAACTTTTGCGTCGACATTGGCGTATAACGGACTTCATCCGGTAGTAGCGATTTATTCGACCTTTTTTATGCGAGCCGTAGACCAGATTTGTCAAGATATTGCGATAAGTAATGCTCCGGTGATTTTGGCTATAGATCGAGCCGGAATTGTGGGAATGGACGGAGAAACTCATAACGGACAATTTGATTTGTCGATTTTTAGGATGTTTCCGCAGATGACGGTTCTTGTTCCGGCGGACGGGCGAGAGTTGGAGTTGATGCTGGAATGGGCTTATTCACAAAACAGAGCTGTTGCTATTCGTTATCCTCGTGATGAAGCTTTATTTCTTGATATTGAACATCCGCCTGTCAATGAAGAAACACCGTTTATTAATATACGTAACGGAAAAGATGTTTTGTTTATTGTCGTAGGGACAATGCTTGATGATGTTATAAAAGCTGCGGACATTGCAAAAGATAGCGGTGTAGAATGCGGAATTATTTGTTTGCGTTTTATAAAGCCTTTGCCGGTGGATAAATTGTCAGAAGAAATAAAAAAATACAATCGAGTAGTTGTAGTAGAAGAAAATATAAGCAACGGTTCGGTAGCTCAAGAACTTTCTTTAAATATGTTAAAGGAAGGTATTTTTGTAAAAATGGAGAATGTTTGTATTCCTGATAGATTCATTTCTCATGGATCCAGAAAAGCAATACTTGAAGAGCTGGGTTTTTCACAAGATTCTTTTTTAGATTTAATGCTCTATAAGTAAATTAGTATTCTCAAATCATTTGATTGAATTGACTTTTCTTGAAATAATTGCTATTTATTGCCTCATTATTTTTTTATCTCAAATAAGGGATGATGATATATCAGGTTGTTTTAAAATAAAATTTTTATATAAGTAGGATGGAAAATGGAACTGAAATTTGAAACAGAAAAAAAAGAAAATGCAGAAGTTTTATTAACAGTTACGGTAGGAAAAGAAGAAGTACAAAAAGGTTATAAGAAAATTCTTGCCGATACTCAGAAAAATATTGTTATGAATGGTTTTAGAAAAGGTAAAGTACCTGTTTCTATCCTTGAAATGAAATTTAAAAAAGGAATGTTAGAACAAGTAGCTCATAACTTAGTTGATGAAGCTTACAGAGAAGTTTTTCCTAAATTGGAAGAAAAACCATTGGCTACATCAGAACCTTCATTGGAAGAATTGGGCGATGTAGAATTGGACAAAGATTTTGTTTTCAAAATCACTTACGAAACATTCCCGGAAGTAAAATTCGGTGAATATAAAAACGTTGAAATAGAAAAAGAAGAAATTGTAGTTTCTGATAAAGATGTTGAAGATGAAGTTGGCAAATATTTGGCTGAGTTCTCTACTATCGAAACAAAAGAAGGAGCTTTGGAAGAAGGCGATATAGCTTGCGTTGAGTACAAAGTATTCGAAGACGATAAAGAAGTTGAGTCTAAAGATAAAGAATACGTTCACATCGGAAAAGAGTACGATAAGTACAAATTGAGCAAAGATTTAATCGGTGTTAAAAACGGTGAAGAAAAAGAAATTACTAAAACTTTCGATAAAGACGCTATGCCTTCAGTAATTGCTGGTAAAACTTTTACTATCAAAGCAAAAGTTAGTGAAATCAAGTATGAAAAGAAACCAGAATTGACTGATGATTTGGCAAAACAAATTGATAAAAATGTAGCTTCAGCAGAAGAATTTAAGAATAAACTTAAAGAAAATATGACATCATATGCTGATGATTTAACAAAGCAAAAAATGTATCAGAAAATTATGGATAAGATTTTGGAATCTTTCGAAGGTGTTATTCCTGCGTCAATGCTTAAAGCAGAATTGAAATCTTATTACGACGATGTTCTTCAAAGAGTCGGCGGTGATGAAAAGAGAGCTTTGAGTATGTTGAAACTTGAAGGTTTCCAATCAAAAGAAGCTTACCTTGACAGTATGAAAGATAAAGCTGAAAAATCAATCAAAGAACTTTTGGTTATGCATAATATTGTTAAAAAAGAAAATTTTGAAGTATCAGAAGATGATATGAAGAAATTCTTTGATACTTTTGCAAAAATGTACGGAACAACAGATGGTACTGCTTTGTATGAAAATTACAAGAAAAACAATCAATTGGGAATGTTTGAAGACAGCGTAAAACAGACTAAAGCCAGAGATTTTATTTGCGATTCAGCAAAAGTTAAAAGCACTAAAAAAGTGTCTATTGCAGATTTAGATAAATAATAATCAGTGATTTATAAAATATAAAGAGGGGATTAATAGAAGTATTCTTTTATCCCCTCTTTTAGAATTTAATCTTAAAAGAAAAGTCTTTAATGATTTAGAAATGAAAAGTGTTTAAATGAGGAGTTTTTCATGGTTATAACACCGTTTATGGGGCATGGGATTTTACCGAGAATTGTAGAAAAAACCAGTCGCGGGGAAGAAGTTTGGGATATTTATTCTCGCTTAATAAAGGATAATATTATTTTTATCGGCGGAGAAATTGATGATTTTGAAGCTGATACTGTAATGGCTACTTTGTTGTTCATGGAAAGCCAAGATCCTGATAAAGATATTTCGTTATATATAAATTCTCCGGGTGGATCTGTTACTGCCGGACTTGCTATTTATGACACTATTCAGACTATAAAGCCTGATGTATCTACAATATGTATCGGACAGGCGTCAAGTGCGGCTTCGTTGCTGTTATCCAGCGGAACAAAGGGAAAACGTTTTGCTTTACCGCATTCAAGAATCATGTTACACCAACCTTGGGGAGGTGCCGGCGGTCAGGCAACTGATATTTTGATTCAAGCAAATGAAATTAACAGAATGAAAAAAACTATTAATTCTATACTTGCAGAGAACACCGGAAAGCCGCTTGAGCAAATAGAAGCTGATACACAGCGAGATTTCTTCTTGTCGCCTAACGAAGCGTTGGAATATGGTTTAATTGATAAAATTTTAACAAGAGATAATAAAAATGGCTAAATACAGACATAATGAAATTTGTTCTTTTTGCGGAAGAGAATTGGAAGCTGCCGGTTTAAAATATATTCCCGGTTATAATTCTAATATTTGCAGTGAATGTCTTACTAATGGTTATGAAATCATGAAACAATCGGCTAAAGCAGAAAGTTCTTTTTCTTTAGGAGAACAAGAATTAGCAAAACCTAAAGAAATTAAAGAATTTCTGGATCAGTATGTTGTTGGACAGGAAGAAGCTAAAAAATATTTATCAGTAGCAGTTTATAACCATTATAAGCGTGTTTTGTATGGTGGAAAGATATCAGATTCTAAAGAGTTTAAAGATTTAGAAGTTGAAAAATCAAATATTTTGATGATCGGAAGTACCGGTTCGGGTAAAACTTTATTGGCAAGAACACTTGCTAAAAAGTTGAATGTTCCTTTTGCTATTGCCGATGCTACAACATTGACTGAAGCCGGTTATGTCGGTGACGATGTTGAAAATATTTTATTAAAGCTTATTCAAGCGGCGGATTTTGATATTCCTGCTGCTGAAAAGGGAATAATTTACATAGATGAAATCGATAAGATTGCGAGAAAATCTGAAAATATGTCTATTACAAGAGACGTTTCAGGTGAAGGTGTACAGCAAGCTTTATTGAAAATTATAGAAGGAACCGATGCTTCCGTACCGCCGCAGGGTGGACGAAAACATCCGAATCAAGAGTTGTTGCATATTGATACAAGCAATATACTTTTTATTTGCGGTGGTGCATTTGTAGGCTTAGAAAAAATTGTTGAATCAAGAGTAAATGTTTCTTCTATCGGTTTTGGTGCTGATATTTCTAAGAAAAACCAAGATCTTGTGTCGTTGTATCACGATTTGATTCCGGAAGATTTAATGAAGTTTGGTTTGATTCCTGAATTACTCGGTCGTTTGCCTATTGTGACTACATTAAATCCTTTGTCTGAAGAAGATTTGATACGAGTAATAAAAGAACCTAAGAATTCTATATTAAGACAATTTGAATGGGCGTTTTCTCTTGAAGATGTAAAATTTAATTTTACGGATGATGCCATTGCCGCTATAGCTAAAAAAGCGATGGAAAGAAATACCGGAGCCAGAGGTATCAGGGCTATTATGGAAAAAATAATGCTGGATGCTATGTATGAAGTTCCGTCACAAGATAATATTAAAGAAATTATCGTAGATAGAGAAGTTATAGAGAAAGAAATCCCTGTAAAGATTATAACAAAGGATTCATAACGAAAGAGAATGAAAATTAATAAAATAGATAATACTGTTCCATTAAATATCAGTGAAAAATTACCGTTGATACCATTGCGTGAGATGGTAATTTTTCCTTCTATGGTCAAAAATTTTTATGTAGGTCGTAAAGATTCGATTTTGGCGATAGAATGTGCCGTTCAAAAGCATGACCGTAAAATCTTGATTGTGACTCAGAAAAATGCAGATGATGAAAATCCTGAAATTGATGATTTGTATGAAGATTGTGTTTTAGCTTCTATTATTGATATAAAAGCGGATGATTCAAAAGATGTTATAAGGATTACGGTAGAGGCCGAAGAGACTGTAAAATTAACTTCTATTGAGTTGATTGACGGAATACGTTTTGCGGATTTCAGTCTTTGCGGAAAGATTTCTGTAGGTGATGAACAGAAAGTTGCAATATTAAAAAAGTTGATATTAAAAGATTTGCAAAACTTTTTAGAAATGTCACATAGAGACATTCAGCTTATAGATAAAATGCGTAATGCAAATTCTAATATTGATTTCTTTACGTTAGGAATGTCTGTTCTTGTAGTTGATATTAAAAGCCAGATTGATATTTTAAAATCTAATTCATTCGATTCTTATTTTTCAAAATTAGCCAGTTTAATTTACCAAAATATAGAGAATATAAATCTTGAGAAAAAAATTGAAATGTCTGTTCATAAAAGATTGAATAGAAGTCAGAAAGATTTTTTTCTAAATGAGCAAATAAAGGAAATTCAGAAAGAATTAAGCAGTAGTCAAAAAGATCCGGAATTATTAAATGCTACTGAATTTTCTAAAAAATTAGATGCAGCCGGAATGCCGGAAGCAATTAAACAACGTTTGCAAAAGGAACAAAAACGACTTGCCGGAATGCCGTCAATGGCACAAGAGTCGGTTATTTTAAAATCCTACATAGAAACATTCTTTGAGTTGCCTTGGAAATCTTCTGAACATGATAATCATGATTTGGCAAAGGCTAAGGAAATTCTTGATTCACAACATTATTCTTTGAAAAAGGCAAAGAACAGAATCTTAGAATATCTTGCGGTCAGACAGTTGAATCCTCGCACTAAGGGGCCTATTTTATGTTTTGTAGGACCTCCGGGAACAGGTAAGACTACTTTATCTCATTCTGTTGCTGATGCTTTGGATAGAGAATTTATCAGAATTTCTTTAGGCGGAGTGCGTGATGAAGCAGAAATTCGCGGGCATAGAAGAACTTATTTAGGTGCATTACCCGGAAAAATAATTCAGTCAATGAAGAAGGTTAAAAGTAAGAATCCTGTTTTCTTGCTTGATGAAATAGATAAAATGAGCTCTGATTTCAGAGGAGATCCGGCTGCTGCGTTGTTGGAGGTTTTAGATCCGGGGCAAAACAGCCAATTTGTGGATCATTTTATGGAAGTTCCGTATGATTTGTCGGATGTAATGTTTTTATGTACAGCTAATTCATTAAAAGGAATTCCCTATCCTTTATTGGATCGTTTGGAAATTATTCAAATTAATAGCTATATGGAAAAAGAAAAGTTCCGCATTGCTAAAGATTTCATTATTCCAAGAGAGAAAAAAGAAAACGGTATTGAAAATATAGATTTACATTTCTCATCCAAATCTATAATTTCTATTATTCGTCATTATACAATGGAATCCGGAGTACGTTCTTTGCAGCGACAGATTGCATCAATATGCAGAAAAGTTGCCAAGAAAATAGTTTTAGATTCAGATTATGATAAAAATAAACCTATTAAGATAACAACCGGAAATCTAAAGAAATATTTGGGAAAGAAGCGATATGTTGAATCTTCACCGGACGATTTTCTTGATGTAGGTGTTTCTAACGGTTTGGCTTGGTCAGAATTGGGCGGTTCTATTTTACCTATTGAAATAGTACTTTATTCAGGTAAAGGGAATATTATTTTGACAGGAAAGCTTGGTGATGTAATGAAAGAATCTGCTCAAGCTGCATTTTCTTATATAAAGTCGACAGCAGAGCTTTATCAGATAAAATTTAAAGATTTCTACAAAGATTATGATTTGCATATTCATTTTCCTGAAGGAGCTACACCTAAGGACGGTCCTTCAGGAGGACTTGCAATAAGTTGCGGAATTTTATCGGCATTAACAAAAGTTCCTATTCGTTCTACAATTGCAATGACCGGTGAAATTACCCTCACGGGGCGAGTATTGGCGATAGGTGGGTTAAGGGAAAAAGTTTTAGCTGCATTGCGTCACGGAAAGAAAGAGGTTCTTATTCCTGAAGCGAATTTAAAAGATTTAGATGATTTACCTAAAAATGTCAGAGAGGCGATATCTTTTAAGCCTGTAAAACGAGCAGAAGAGGCTTTTAGATTTGTATTCGAAAAAGGCGTTTTTACAGATGAGGGATAAATTAATATTATTGAAATATTAATGTAGATAAGAATTTTAATGTCATTTTAGCCAGAAAAGAAGATGCTACTCCGATTATTGATCCTACAATGCAATCGCTGAGGTAATGATATCCTTTGCAAATTCTGGCAAAAGCTGCGAGAGAACCGAGAATAGATGTCGTTATTGATACATACAATAAGCTGTAAAAGGGTGAAATAGCTGCAAATATTCGAGAAATATGTCCTGACGGGAAAGAATACGGATCGACTTTTTGTCTGAATTTATCAATATTTGATGTATTACGTTGTCTTTTTACTGTGAACTTTAATACAAAAACTATTCCTGTGGCATAAGCTAAAGAGCATATAGATTCGATAACAAATGATTTCTCTTTAAAATAAAAAAATAAAATTATTAAAAATACGAGTATTGAGAATACACTGCCTATATAAGAAAATAATGTGATTAAAACAGATTGTTTTAATTTTTCATTTGCAAGCTTTTCGCTGATACTCGTATCAATTCTTTCAATAATATTCATATTATTTTTTATTCGTTTTAGATATTTTTATGTAAGCTATTGAATCTTTCGGAATGAAAATAGAACTGTTAAAAGCAGTTTCTAACAAGACTCCGTCTTTATAAATTTCTTGAAGTTTTCCTATTACGGAATTGTCAACGTCCTTGATAATTATTGTAACATTGCAATTTATATAATTTTCAAGGAATGCGAAGTAACCTTCAATATCTTTATTTACTCTTGAACTGCTTTGAGTTAATTCCGTTGTGTTTTCTACATTATTATTTTCTTCATCTATTTTTATTTCGTCATCAGCTGCAAATAAAAATGATGTAGTTGAAATCATAAAAGTGATAAATAGTATTTTTTTTAGTGTTGAAAATAACATCATAAGCTCCTTTGATTGATAAATCTTTTTAATAGGAATTTATAATTAAAAAAACCAGAAATAAATTCATTTAATGATTTATTTCTGGTTCATTTTAATAACTTTAGGAAAGATTAATCTTCCATTTTAATTTCTGTAGGTTCAATCTTCCAAATATCATCGGCATATTCTTTCATTGTTCTGTCAGTAGAGAAGAATCCCATTCTGGCAACGTTGTAAATAGCCATCTTAGTCCATTTAGTTTGATCTTTATAAACTTCAGAAACTGCTTTCTGTGCTTCAACATAATAATCGAAGTCAGCAAACAGAAGATATTCATCTCTTTGCATCAAGCTGTCAATTATCGGTTGGAACATTCCTGGATTTTCAGGAGAGAAGAATCCGCAAGAAATCAAATCAATAACTTTTTTAAGTTTAGGATTTGATTTGTAATAATCTGCAGGTACATAACCTTTAGCTTTCAATTCTTCAACTTGTTCTACAGTCAAACCAAAGATAAAGATATTTTCTTTGCCAACTTCATTTCTGATTTCTACATTTGCACCGTCAAGAGTACCGATAGTAAGAGCTCCGTTTAATGCAAATTTCATATTACCGGTACCACTTGCTTCTTTTCCGGCTGTAGAGATTTGTTCAGAAAGATCTGAAGCTGGGAAGATTTTTTCTGCAAGAGAAACTCTGTAGTTAGGCAAGAACACAACTTTGATTTTGTTTTCAATGTCTGGGTCGTTGTTGATGATATTGGCAACGTTATTAATCAATTTAATGATTAATTTAGCCATGTAATAACCAGGAGCTGCTTTTGCACCAAAGATAAATGTTCTAGGAACAAAGTTTTTCTTCAATTCAGCGTCATTGCTGCTCTTAAGTTCAATATAAAGGTGAATGATTTGAAGAACATTCAATAATTGTCTCTTGTATTCATGAAGACGTTTTACCTGAACATCAAACATAGAATTTGGATCTACATCAATGCCTGTATCTTTCTTAATGATTTTAGCAAGAACTTTTTTGTTTTCTGCTTTAATTTTTTGCCATTCTTTGATGAATTCTTTGTCATCAACAAATTTTTCCAAGCCTTTTAATTGGTAAAGATCTGTAATCCAAGATTTACCGATTTTGCTTGTGATTAAATCAGAAAGTGCAGGGTTTGCTTTTAATACCCATCTTCTCTGAGTAACACCGTTTGTTTTGTTATTAAAGATTTTTGGATAAACATCATAGAAATCTTTTAATACTGTTGATTTTAAAAGTTCAGAATGTAATGCAGCTACACCGTTTACAGAGTGGCTTCCGATAATAGCAAGGAATGCCATTCTTACATAACGTTCACCGGATTCGTCAATGATAGACATTCTTCTTAAACGTGCAACATCACCAGGGTATAACATTGAAACGTGAGAAAGGAATTCAAAGTTAATTTGGTAGATTATTTGCATATGACGTGGAAGTAAACGTTCAAACATACTAACCGGCCATTTTTCCAAAGCTTCAGGTAATAAAGTATGGTTTGTATAACCGAAAGTTTTTTGTGTGATTTCCCAAGCGTCTTTCCAAGGAACAAAGTGTTCATCTACTAATAAACGCATTAATTCAGGAATTGCAACTGCAGGATGTGTATCATTTAATTGGATTGCAACTTTTTTAGGGAAATCTGCGAACTTAATATTTCCGTTTTTGTCTTTATTGTATTTTGCAAATCTTCTGATTATATCTTGCAATGAAGCACTTACAAAGAAGAACTGCTGTTGAAGACGCAAGATTTTACCTGATTCAGTAACATCGTTTGGATAAAGAACTTTAGAGATATTTTCCCATCTGTTTTTTTCTGATACTGCTTCAACATAGTTTCCTCTGTTGAATTCATGAAGATTTAATTCTTCAGTTGCTTTAGCAGTCCAAAGTCTTAATGTGTTTACTGTGTTGTTACCATATCCGGGAACCGGAGTATCGCAAGGCATAGCACATACATCATCAGTATTTTCCCATGAATAACGAGTGTAACCTTGTGCATCTTTGTAAGTATTTACGTGACCGTAAAATTTAACAATAAACTTGTTTTCAGGTGTAATCATTTCCCATGGATTACCGTCTATTAACCAGTTGTCCGGATGTTCAACTTGCATTCCATCAACGATTTCTTGATTAAATAAACCGTAATCATAACGAATTCCGTAACCATAACATGGAAGCTGAAGTGTTGCCATAGAATCTAAGAAACATGCAGCAAGTCTACCGAGTCCACCGTTTCCGAGACCGGCATCTCTTTCTTCATCTCTTAGTTCAGAGAAACTAAGTCCCAATTCTTTCATTGCTTCTTCAACTTCATCAAGAACTTCAAGATTTACAACACTGTTTCCTAAAGTTCTACCCATCAAAAATTCCAAAGATAAGTAGTATGTTCGCTTTACATTGTTTTTGTAATATGTCTGCTGAGTTTTAATCCATTTTTCAGTCATCATATCTCTTATAACCAATGAAAGTGCATAAAAGTTGTCATGCTGAGTAGCATTAAACTCATCTTTTCCCAAAGAATATTTTCTGTGGTTCAAGAATGAATCTTTTATTTTTTTTACTAATTCCTTATCAAGTTGGTTTTTCGCCATTTTTAGCTCCAATTATAAGTTTTTTGTCCTTATAACAGATTTTTAAAAATAAACAAACCTTTTTATTATTTTTATTTGATATTTCTTGAATAAAAAGAGCTTTTTTTTTATACTTGCCAAAATTTGCTTTGATAACTTTATTTATAAGATAGAAGTTGTCTTGCGAAACGTTTTTATTTAACTGCAATAATGGGAGTATTTTGTATGAAAACAATTTTAGTGCTTGATGATGAAGAAAGCATTCAAACATTATTAAATGACATTTTGACTGATGAAGGGTATAGAGTTATTTTATCTGATGACGGTGAAGAAGTCATGGAAATTTTGAAGAAGGAAAAAGTAAATTTAATTATTACAGATATGATGATGCCTAAAGCCAACGGACAGGAAATTTATACGTCTATTAGAGTGGCTTTTGCTCAAGAAGGTAAAGAAGATTTAGTTCCGCCGGCTATAATTTTGACGGCTCACCCGGGAGCAGACAAGACTCAGTTTTTATTAATGATGGAAGCGGGAATTAAAAAAGTTATTTGTAAACCGTTCCAAATTGATGAACTTTTGGATGCAGTAAAGGAATTCATTTCTTAATTCTATTGTGAATTTTATAATATTAAAACAAAAGGACTTAGTTTATGTTTTTTAAACTAAGTCCTTTTGTTGTTTTGGCAGTAGAAGACTCGAATAAGCATAAAAAAAGGTTGCCTTTTTATTTCAAAGCAACCTCTTTCATTAATCACATAAAAAATTATTTTTTCTTATGTCTATTCTTTCTTAATTTCTTTTTTCTTTTGTGTTTTGCAATCTTTGCTCTTTTTTTCTTTTTTACTGATGGCATATCTATTCCTTTTTTTAAGAATTTTGTTTCCAAACAATTTTGCACACTATATACTATTTTTAGTAAGTTGCCAAATCATTTTTTATTTTTAGAACGCTTTTAGGATAAAAAACTATTCACAAGTGAAATGATTTCGCTTTCATCATTGGGGGAAAACCAATATACATCGGACATTTTTCGAAACCATGTCAATTGGCGTTTTGCATAATGGCGTGAATTTTGTTTAATTTTATCCACAGCTTCACTGAAAGAACACTTTCCTTCAAAGTAATCGATAAATTCTACGTAACCGATGCCTTTCATTCCCCAGTCATCACGAGTGTATCCCATGTCTAAAAGTTTTCTTACTTCATTTTCGAGTCCCGATTGAACCATAGAATCAACACGTTGATTTATTCTGTCGTACAATTCGTCTCGTGAAATATTCAGTGCGATTTTCAGATAAGAAACGTTATCTAAATTATTACGTTTGTCATTGTAAAAATCAGAAAGTTTTCGGTTTGTACCGAAAAAAACCTCTAATCCACGTAAAACTCGCTGTGAATCATTTTCATTTAGCCGTAATGATAAATCATAATCCACAAGTTCAAGCATTCGGAAAATCCATTGTTTCCCACGTTTTGATAACAATTTACGCAATCGCTCTCTTAAATTATCATCAATTTTGGGAATATCCACAATTCCGTTTATTAACGTAGAAAAATAAAATCCCGTTCCGCCTACAAGAAATGGAGTTTTTCCACGTTTTGCGATATCAATAATTTTATTTTCACTAAAACGTTTAAAATCTCCGGCAGTAAACGGTTCGTCGGGATTTACTACATCAATCAAATGATGAACTATTCCGTTTTGCTCATTCGGAAGAATTTTTGCGGTGCCTATATCCATGTAACGATAAACTTGCATGGAATCTACAGAAATTATTTCTGCATTATTTTTTTCTGCAAGTTTTAATGATAAGGCAGTTTTTCCGACTCCGGTAGGTCCGAATAAAGCAACAGCTCGATAATTCACTCTATTCTTCTTCTATTCTGTATTTAACTTTTTCTAAAAGAATTTGGCGTAACGCCGCAGGAACAATTTTCCCTTTGTATGATTTTCTGACTTCTTCATCTTTTGTTAAATTAATTTGTATTGCTCTTTTTATTGCAGCACAAGTTAATTCGTATCTGTTTCCTTTGTAATCAATAAGTTCATCTACTGGAACAATCATGTAAACTCCTTTATTTTTTTATATTTATCAATTATTCAAAAATATACTCTTTTAATTCTCGATATGCGTTATCAAGGTCTTTGTTGATAATCACACGATCGTATTTATCTTTTTGAGCAATTTCTCCTACTGCATTTTTGAGTCTTTTAGAAATTGCCTCGTCCGATTCCGTGCCTCTTTTTTCTAAACGCTCTTTTAAAATATCAATACTTTCCGGGGCAATAAACAAAAATGTTGCCGGAATATCGGTATTTCGCACGCTGTCTGCACCTTGCACATCAATATCTAAAATACAATGCCGACCGGATAAAAGAATTTCTTCAACTTCGGCTTTTCCCGTACCGTAATAATTATCATGTACACAGGCCCATTCCAAAAAGTCATTGCTCTCAATTTTTTTTCTGAAAGTTTCGGTGTCGGTAAAATAATAATCTTTTCCGTGGATTTCTCCGTTTCTGGGATTTCTTGATGTATAAGATACGGAAAAACTCATTTTATCGGGATATTCTTGAAATAATCTACGAAGCAGAGTACTTTTTCCTACACCGGAAGGCCCTGAAATAACTATTAATTTACCTTTATTTTCCGTAATCATTTATTCTATATTCCTAATTTGCTCACGTATTTTTTCAATGGCATTTTTTATAATAATTACACTGTCGGTGATTTTTGACAGCGACACTTTGCTTCCTAAAGTGTTGATTTCTCTATGCATTTCTTGGCACAGAAAATCTAAACGTTTACCGACATCTGAAGATTCTTCACATATATTGCAAAAATGTTCGATGTGATGTTTTAAACGCTCCAATTCTTCATTAACACAAGAATGTGATACCATTATTCCGACTTCATTCAGCAATCTGTCTTGATCTACATGATTTCCGATAAGCTCGTTCATTTTTTTATTCAGCTCATCAAAAATTGATTTTTCCATTTCCGGAATAAAAGTTTCTATTAAATCTCGACTTTGGCGAATTTCACTTAAAATATTAAGAATATTTTTTTTGGTAGATTCGCCTTCTTTTTCTTTCATTACAAAAACTTCTTTTATATTTTCAGAAAGACTTTCTTTTATAACATCAAGATAAGAAGAAAAATCACGCTTGTTCTCAATATTCAAAACATCATCGTAATGCAATAAATGACTGAGTTTTACATCATCATTCAGACCGCATCCGTCTATAAGAGATCGTAAACTGTCAGCATATTGTTTTGCTATTGCAATATTAGGCTCTATTTTAGAAGTAAGTTCTTTTACACGAATAAAAACACTTACATCTACCTTTCCGCGAACAAAATGTTTGTTTATAAAGTTACGGATTTCCAATTCCATAGAACTTAAAAGTCCGGGAAGACGAACATTTACTTCAAGAAAACGATGATTAACCGTTTTTATTTCAGTAGAGATATAAGTATCACCTACGTAAAAATCTCTGAAAGCATATCCTGTCATTCCTATCATAACTTTAACCTCTTATGCAAAGACTTCCATATATCACATTTAATGCTTTTTGGCAATTAAAAATATGGAACGATAAAGGGATTATTTCGTTTTGGAATTGATGTTTGGGACTGTCCAATAAGTAAAAGTTACAATGTCATTCAAAACTTGTTTGTTTTTTTGTCGATGCTGAAATAAAGTCAGTAAGACAAGGCTTTTTGGACAGCCCCTTTGTTTATGCAAATCAGAAATTAAACTTCATAATCTAAACATGCTCTGTTGACGGTATAAGGTCGTACTTTTTCGTCAGCGACAGCTACATGTGCCGGGTGCGTTGCATAAGCTTTCAGGGCTTCTAAAGATTCAAAAGTAGAATCCAGCATTAAATCTGCATTAGAAGTTTCCAGTCGTCCGTCGATATTAACTTTGATATCTAAGATTCCCGGAATCACACCTTTTAAATTTTCAAGCCCGTCTTTTATTCCTTTCTTCACCTGCATTTTTTCATCTTCCGGCATATCTTTCAATGTCCATAAAATTATGTGTTTAATCATTTTTCTCCCTCGTGTATTTTATCAGTCTATCAGTTGATAATCTTCGCTGTTTGATGATTTCCACCATCGATAACCGGCATAAAAACAATTTAATGTCCAAAAAATAAATTGTGCAGTCATTACCCAAGATCCGGCTCGTATTGCTAAAATAATGCTGCACGAATCCAAAATAAACCAGTAAATGTATTGTTCTCTATATCCGAGTACCATAAAAAATTGTGCAATATACGCCGGAACCGATGTAAGTGAATCCATAAAAGGCTGACTGTCCAATGCACCGAAAACCGGAACATTTTTCAGAAAAATCCAGCAAGCAACCGTCATTACTATAAAAATTATTGCCGTGATTATATTTCCTTTAATTCCTAGTTTTTTTGATTTTATTTCAATACTTTCAGTTTTCGCATCTTTTCGATAATTTTTCGCCCAGACGAACATTCCGTAGAACATCGTAAAAAAATACATTGTATTTTCCAATGTTTCTGCATGAAGATGATTCGGAATCGAAAAACCGAACACGCAGGTGAGCAATTGTACATAACCAAAAACATAAGAACTGATTTTTCCCTGACTGCAAAGGATTACCGAAAAAACACCGGCAAAACCGGAAATTATCAAAATAAGTGATTCCGGTGAACCTTTTACAAATCCGAAGATTGTCGCTGCACATTGCAACAATAATCCGCACGCCAAAAATGTCCAATCAAACCAATTTTTTCCGTCTAGAAATTCATTTTTAATAAGAGTTTTAAAATTCATCTTAAATATCTTCTCCGTACTTTCATGTATTTTCTTACATTATTTAAGTATGAAAATGCAACAAGATTTCATTTTTACTGTTATTCTATTATTTCTATACTTTCAGTTAAAATATATTTTGATGTAGAAATAAAAAAAGACGAGCCGTAAGAAACGCAATATTTCCGCCTCGCCATAAATTACTCTCATAGCATAAAAAAAGAATGTCTAATAAGTACAAATTATAGTGTCATCCCGAACTTGTTTAGAGAAATCACAGGCTTTTTTATTTGCGTGCGGTGTTTAAACTTCTCTCTTGCTTGATTCATTTTAGTTTCAAGAAGCGTTCCTGAAAATTCATCCATTGACTTCGCTTTTTCATAAACATTTTTTTCAAACAATTTAAAGAGATTTTTAATTTTAACTATCATAATCGTGAAATTATTTTTTATCTCTAAGCTTAGATAAACAGGGATTTAGCGTAACTTGTCCGTTCATAAGAAGCGAAAGTAAGTTATCACAGAGAGCGGTTACATTATTTTTCTTTTAGACTGTTTACAAGCTTTTTGTCAAATGTGAATATAGATTCATTTAATATTTGTTTTCGGGCAAGCAAAAGGCAATCAACAAAATCAAATTTAGTTTGTGAAAAATTTTCTAAAGCACTTCTTATAATCTCTGCATTCTCGAATGTAATTTCGTAAGTAATAGGCGAAATTATCTCGTTAATTTTTTCTCTTGGGACAGAATAGAGCTTCACAAGAACATACACTACTTCTGCAATAATTTCAGGATATGACTTTGCTCCCTCCTCGATTATTTTTGAAGCTTTATCTGCTTGTTCTTGAATATCGTTTAGCAAGTAACGGAGAATTACATTTGTGTCGATGACTGTCATTTATCCGCTCCAGAAAATGCCATTGCAGCAACAGATTCTTCGTGTTCAATAAGTGCTGGATTTGCATATTCTGCGGCAAGACCTCTGCAAGATTTTTTTATCGTTGGAAGTGTTTCTTCATCAATTATGATAATAGCTGTTTGCTTGTTCTTGAAGCTTCTTTTTTCAAACGGAATAAAAGAATGACCGTCATAGTAAGCTTTTAATGCAATCATTTTATACCTCCTCACATCCTGCTACATTTTAACACATTCTTTAAAAAAAATCACTTATCTCACTTCAACTTGTCCATCCATAAGAAAAGGAAAAAGATTATCACATAATTTCGTAAGTTGTCATACTCACAGCCCACAAGCGATAAAAAAAAGTATTTATTCAAAAATGAACAAGTACTTTCGTGTAATTTTATTTGAGGATTTGTTTAAACTTCTCTCTTGCTTGATTCATTTTAGTTTCAAGAAGCGTTCCTGAAAATTCATCCATTGACTTCGCTTTTACCGGAAATTATCCAAATAAATCAGAATGAGTTCCTGTTGCTGTAGCTGAAAGAATTAATTCATTTTCAAAAATTTGATACATAAGAAGCCAATCCGGTTCTATATGGCATTCTCTAAAATCATGCAAATTACCGGTAAGTTGATGGTCTTTATATTTTTTGGGAAGTTCAATTCCTGATGCAAGTAAATCCAAAACCATAACAAGTTTTGACATATCCTTACCACGCTTTTGCATAAGCTTGGCATCTTTTTTCATCCTATTTGTATATACAATATTATACAAAACTCAGTCCTCCAACATAGAATTTACTGCGTCTTGTGCTGTTTTAAATGGTCCATGTAGATTTTTTCTATTCCTTGAATCCAAAATTGCTTGTTGCAAAGAAAAATTATCATTATGTCTTACTTGAAAAGGTATCCCGTTATTTTCTACGGCAGCAGAAAGAAATATACGAATTGCAGTAGAGGTATCCAGTCCGAGAGATGAAAAAAGAGAATCTGCTTTTTGCTTTAAAGTATCGTCAAGTCGTAATTGAAATGTTGCCATATTGCCTCCCTAGATTGATATATACAAATATACACAACATATCATTACATTGCAAGTCAGTTGTAATGACATTAAATTACATCTATAACATAATCCAACTTATTAAATCCGCAGCTATGTAAATTACGACATAGCATAAAAAAAGTACTTATTCAAAAATGAACAAGTACTTTCGCGTAGTTTTATTTGAGAATTTTAGTAAACTTTTCTTTGACTTGTTTCATTCTTGTTTCAAGCAAGCTACCGGAAAAGTTTTTTATTTTATGACACTTTTTTAAAACATGTTTAACAAAAACTTCATTGTCATTACGTATTTTATTAAAATCTTCTTTAGCTATATAAGATTTATTATTAAAAATCAAATCCAGCATTTTGCTTAATTCTGATACCACTTTAACATCCGGTAATTCTTTTTTCTGGATAGCTTTACCCAACCTATCTATATAGTCACCCAATCTTTCTATATTGTTTTCAACATCTCCTTTTTTTATTTCATCTTCGTTTGCTTTTAATTTTGTTGCAGTTTCATTTTGGATTTGCTCATAAGCCTGTGTTTTTAGCTTATTATTAGCTTGGACTTGCTTATTATATAGTTTTATTTTTTTATTTTCGACTACATCATTGATAGTCTCTTTATGTTCACAATATAAATAAACATTATTTTCTCCGACCGTTTTTTCTAAAAGGTTACATACTTTTATATATAAATCTTTATTCCTCTCAACATAACTACTCTTATCTTTTTCCAATTGAGAAATAGATTCAGAAAGTTTTTTCTTCTGAATTCCTTTCAAGATGTTTTTTTTAATTTTTTCATATTCATTCTTATTTTTTTCTATTTCGTTATCTAATGCCTTTAAATGATTATTATATTTAACATAGAAAATTGCTGCACTATTTAACTCTTCAATATTTATCTCTTTTCTAAAGATAGTATTTGTTAATTTATTGCATTTTCTTTTCTTCTCTATTTGCCATAAGATTTTATTAATTAAATTAAATACAAGAAAAGCTAATATAATTAACAAAGGAATACCTATAGTTACAAAAATCGGAGTTAATACCGCCCTCAAAAAAGTTGTTTTGACTATAACCTTTAGTACTATTACCGCTATTCCCGTTAACACAGCCCAAATTATTATAAAACATGAAGCTAAGTAAAAAGTTTCATGTTTCTCCCACCATCCTAATGAGTTTTTGTTTTTAGAAGACAACCAAAATATCCCAAATCCTATAAGAATATTTAGTATGCCAACCAAAAAACTTGTCAGTATAAGTCCTATCCAATACATTACTATTCCAAATAAACTTTTCTCTTTTTGCGTTTCGATATTTACAGCATTTTCGTTAGATTTATTTTCTATTGTAGATGTATTTGTTATTTCTGTTACATTTTTAGTTGTATTTTTTTCCTCATTATTCTTAGTAATTTCTTGTAGAGGTACGTTATTCGTTTCTTCATTAGCTAAAATTTCATGACAAGGAAAAAGTGAAAATAATATTAAGAATATAAATGTATATCTAAATTTATTCATTATTTATCTCCTAAGATTTTTAGCTGTGCCGTACTTTGCTGAATGTTATTATCAAATGCTTTTTCTAACTCTAAACATTTTATTGCTGCAGTTAGATTTACGTGGGCTTCATTGTAAGCTCGTGCTAGTTCGTTTTTTGTTTTATAACGTTCTCTGATATCATGCGAGAATTCTGCATATAACTCCATGTTATCTTTAATTTTAACTTTCTCATGTTCTAAAAAAGAAATATTCTCATTAATGAGTCGTAATTCTTGTTGATAAGTACTTTGTATACAATTCATTTGAGCCATTAATAATTCAGCTTTTTTATTGTATGCTGCAAGTGAAACTTCAAGTATTTTTTCTAAGACTTTTCGTTGTTCACTAATCATATATTCTTCATGGCGATGTTGTTCTTTCAGCACAGCTTCGTTATGACGATTTTGTTCCTTTTGCAAGCGTTCTTGATGTTTATTATTAATTACTTGCATTTTTCTTTCATGCCAATCATGCAAAATTGTTCCGACTATATTACCTGCAGCTGCTACACCTGCACCGGCTAAGTTCATTCCGGCTAATGGAATTGCAACTTTTGCCATAATATGATTATTCCAAACATTAAAACCGCTTGTTCCTAAATTAGAAACACCTGCTGCTATAGCTGAAATTGGATTTGACGGAATCATTTGTTGAGCATTTGTACTGACAGCTTTAAAACTACTGATAATATTGGATACATCCAAAACATCATTCATAATCTATCTCTCCTAAATTTATTTATTATTTATACACTTTAACGTTACCTAAAAATTTTAAAGTAGCGTAATAATACACTTTTATAGACATTTTTACTACATATTTATTCATGCCGATTTCTGCTTCGTTCAATGTCCCTCAACATTTTCAAGAAAGCATAAAACAATTAATAAGTATGACTTATAAGAATTTTGTAGAATCGGCATTAACGGAAGTCATCAATGAAAAGTAACTGATTTTGATAAATCGAATGAATAGTTTATTTAAAAAAATATAAATCTGGTTACACTTGCAAAGCTTTTTTATGCCGGATTTAATCCGGCATAAATGTTTATTATTTTGTAGTTTTTTTTCGCTCTAAACAGCGTTTGAGACCGTGCAGTTTGACTCCGTTTTCTAAGACTCTTCGGCACTTCGTACCTCAAAATGACAAGCAAACATTTTCGATTCGTTTATAACTTAATAGAGATATCTCTATTAACATAGTATAGATATCTCTACTAAGTTACTGACGACAACCTTTGTAGCTAGAAAGGTTTCCCTGGGTAAGCTATAATCGATATCGTAAGTAAGTTATAATCGATAATTTTTTTCAACAAGCCGGCGTTATTATAATAACAAGGGGATTAATCCCCTTGTTAATTCTTTGTCATATCAAGACTACTTACCGCTAATAAAAAAAGGCGAGTAACAAAAAAAACATTAAAGTTCTTTTGACTCGCCTAAATTGTTGGTTCGTTAATTAAGAAATTAACCGGCAATTTCTTGTTTTAATTTTTCAATTGCGTTATCAATTCGTTTCAATGAAACTTCTTTTCCTATAACGTGCATTACAGGGAACATTTCAGGGCTTTTGTTTATACCAGTAATTGCAATACGCAACGGCATAAATACGGCTCCGGCTTTTACTTCATGTTTTTTAGAAAGTTCATAAAGTTGTTGTTCCAAATCTTTATCTTCTTTTACATCAAAATCTGCTTCTACAACTTTTCTGATATCAGAAAGAATTTCTACAACTTTTGCTTTTTCTACATTTTTAGGAACAATCATTTCCCATGTTTTGTAAGGAGGCAATTCACCGAAGAAGAAATCAGAAAATTCCGGAGCTTGATTAATCAATTCCAAACGTTCTTGAACTAAAGGCATTAATTTTTTCAAAAATGCCATTTCTTCAGCAGTAGGTTCTTTTGATACAAGACCGGCTTCTATATAATGCGGTAATGTCAAATCTACCAATCGTTCAATGCTGCTTTGGCGAATGTACACTCCGTTAAAATGCATTAATTTTTTATAGTCAAAAATTGCAGGAGAAGTATTGATTCTCTTAATGTCAAAGATTTTTTGTAATTGTTCCATTGTGAAAAATTCATCTTTGTCATTATATGACCAACCTAACAGTGAAATAAAGTTAAGAAGTGCTTCCGGTAAATATCCGTTTTTGCGGAATTCTATAACTTGTGTTGCACCGTGGCGTTTAGAAAGTTTTTTTCCGTCTTCACCCATTACCATAGGCATATGGCAAAATTTAGGCGGTTCCCAACCGAATGCTTTATAAAGTAAAACGTGACTCGGTGTAGACGGAATCCATTCTTGAGCTCGCAATACATGAGTAATTTGCATCATGTGGTCATCGATAATATTTGCTAAGTGGTATGTAGGAAAACCGTCAGATTTTAAAAGTACAAAATCTTGCAATGTACTGTTTTCAACTTCGATTCTTCCGAGAATCTCATCTTCAAATACTGTTTTACCTTCAAGCGGTGCTTTAAAACGAATTACCGGCTGAATTCCGCTGGCTTTCAATTCTTCAACTTCCTCAGGTGACAAATCACGACATCTTCTGTCATATCCGGGAGCCATTTTGTTTGCTTCCTGAATTTTCTTGATTCTTTCAAGTCGTCCGCTGTCACAATAGCAATAATATGCATGACCGCTTTCTACAAGTTGTTTTGCATATTTTTGGTACAATTCAGTACGCTGTGATTGAATATACGGACCGAACCCGCCGTCTTTTTCCGGACCTTCGTCGTAAGAAATTCCCAACCAATTAAAAGTTTCATAAATATCTTCCAAAGCTCCGTCGAAATATCGAGTTTGGTCTGTATCTTCGATACGTAAAATAAAATCTCCGCCGTTAGCTTTTGCATACAGAAAATTAAAAAGTGCAGTTCTTAAACCTCCGATGTGCTGATAACCGGTAGGTGACGGTGCATAACGTACTCTTACTTTCATAAAAAAACCTCTCGTGTTTATAAATTGCAATTATCAAAAAATTTTCCCTACTATAAAAGAACGCAATTTTTTTGGCAAGAAATAACTTAAAAGACTCTCTTGCAAAATGTGAATAAAAACTTTTTTTCTCTAAAAATGAATATTAATTAAAATAAATCACAAATAATTTTATTAATTACTCAAATTTTTTTTCCGGCTTGATTACTGATTAGGAATAACTTAATCTAAGCTTATAAGTGTTATATTTTTTTTTGGAGAAGAAAATGAAGAGTATTAAATACAAACTCATTGTCGCTAACATTATTATTGTTCTTTTTTCGGTGATAAACACCTCTGCACCCAGTTTCCTTATGGAAGTCTCATCATTGAAAAAGAACATAGCTAAAGATGCTGATTCTAAGGTTGAAAGTATCTGGACTAATATTAATTTGTTTTTGCAAAAACCTATTGACTATGTGAAAAATGCCACAACATATGTAAAAACTCATTCGATTACTAAAAATCAAACGGAAGATTACTTTGAAGAAATGCTTGTAGGTGAAAATAATTTTTCATCTCTTTATTATACAAATGAGATTCCCTACTGCAAAGAAGGCGGTTTCTTTTATACAAGTACACATTTAGACCATGCTGCCGACTATGACCAGACACAACGAGGATGGTATAAACAATCTATAGGAAAAAACGGAATTACGATAACCGATCCATACGCCGACAGTACTACAAATGAGCTTGTGGCTACCGTTGCCCACGATGTTGTAATAAATAATAAAGGAAAAGGTGTTGTCGGAATTGATATCGTACTTTCAGATTTAACAAAGATGATTTCCGAAATAAAACTTACTGAGTCCGGACAATCATTTTTGCTGGATAAATACGGTCGTTATATTACTCATGATGATAAAAACAAAATTTTAAATACAAATTTTTTCAGTGATTACAAAGATTTTTATCAATACAAAGATCAAATTTCTATCGATAAAACATTGATTGAAACAAGAGCCAAGAACAGACTTTATTTTTCGGCAAGAACTATTTCAGAAGAAAGCGGTTGGGTATTCGTTACTATAGGTCCTATTAAAGAACTTTTAGGCGGTGTGATAACAGATTTGGTATTAATCATAGTAGTATCGATTTTTAGTATTTTAATAGCGTGCGTTATATCAATTTTCCTTGCTACACAAATCGTAAAACCGATCAAAGTCGTAGATGCGGCTATTAATGAAATTGCCAACGGAAACGCAGACTTGACGCAACATATCGAAATAAAATCAAAAGATGAAATAGGAAGCCTTGTAAACGGATTTAATAACTTTATGGAAAAACTGCATTCAATCGTAGGGCAGATAAAAGATTCAAAAGATGCTCTTAACAATGTAGAAAATAATTTGCAGCAAAGTATCAACAATACATCCGTAACAACTGGTGAAATTGTGAGCAATATCGGTAATGTAAATTCCCAAGTTGCAGAACAATCTGCAGCAGTACAACAAACATCAACTACAGTTGCTGAGATAGCAGAAAATATTAACAGTCTCGAAAAAATGATTGAAAATCAATCAAGCGGAATTACGGAAGCCAGTGCGGCAGTAGAAGAAATGATTGGAAATATTTCATCCGTAAATAATTCAGTTATGAAAATGGCAGAACTGTTTGAAAAGCTTGAAAAAGATGCCGGAGTAGGAACAGAACGCCAGAAAAATGTAGCAGAACGAATTGCTGAAGTTGCAGATTTGTCTAAGGCATTACAAGATGCCAACTTAGCGATTGCAAACGTAGCAAATCAAACAAATCTTTTGGCGATGAATGCAGCGATAGAAGCAGCCCATGCCGGGGAGTCCGGAAAAGGATTCAGCGTAGTTGCCGATGAAATCAGAAAGTTGTCCGAAACATCAACTCAGGAATCAAAGAAAATCGGAACAGAATTAAATGAAATAGAATCGGCAATTAACCTTATTGTAGATGCGTCTAAAGCTAGCAGCGAAAGCTTTGATGAAGTATGTAAAATGATAAGAGAAACCGACGGTCTTGTTCGTCAAATCAGATTTGCAATGGAAGAACAACAAGAAGGTTCAAAACAAATCGTGGAAGCTTTGAAAATGATGAATGATAATACCGTAGAAGTTCAAGCAGCATCAAGGGAAATGACAGAGGAAAACAGCGTTATTCTAGAGACAATCAATCATCTTCAAGAAACAACGGAAGAAATCAAAAACAGTGTAGACAAAATGACTTCTTGTGCAAGAGAAATGGAAGTATCAGAATCAGAATTAAATGAACTTTCAGTAAAAGTAGAAGAGTCTGTAACTCAAATAGGCAAAGAAATAGATGAGTTTCATACTTAAAAAGAAATAGACAGATAAAACAGAAAGTGTACTTTCCGAGAGTAAAGCTTTTGGAAGTACACTTTTTTTATTGACATTATTTGTTCGAAAGAACATTTTCCGTTTTTTCCTTTGTATTAATTCCCTTCGACTTAGTTCGACTACGCTTTCTCGGTATTTAACTAACGTTAAATACTTCGTTCATGTACTACGTACATTCACCGTAGCTCACTAACCGTCTTAGGGAACGAAAAATTACAAAACACCGGTCAGTGAGCCTGCCGAAGCTGTTATTGAATTTGCCGAATCGGTTGCTGAGCCCGTCGAATCGGTTGCTGAGCTTGTCGAAGTATCCGTTTTCACCTTTCAATTTATTTTACGGTCATTCTGAAAACTCCGTCCCATTTTTGCGGTAGAGGATTATTACGAAAATGTTTGATTCGTTCTATAAAAATACGTGCAGGTTCATCATCATATTGATTTACACATATTTGAAAATGGTGTTCTGCTTTATCCCATTGTTGTTTTCTGTAATACGCAAGACCTTTTTCAAATTCTTCTTTAATCATCATCAATTTTACGGAGGCATTATCTTTTTCTTGTAAGATTTCATAAATTCTTACAGGTTCGGTTTTTCCTTTTACCGTGATAAAATCCAATTCACGACAAATAAATGTTCCGTTTAATCTGGTATAAACAGCTTCAGATATAATAGATTTTGAGCCGTATGCTTTATTTGCACCTTCAAGGCGTGCTGCAAGATTTACGGTGTCACCTATAGAAGTAAAATCCATTCTGGTTTTTGCACCTACGGAACCGAAAACGACTTTTCCGGTATTGATACCGATTCCTACTGAAACAATAGTTTTTCCTTGTTTCAAACGTTCTTCTCGTTCTTTCATCATCATATTGCGAATTTGCATTGCAGCACGACATGCATTTTGTTCTTTTCTTGGACCGGAGAAAAACGCCATCATTTCATCACCGACAAATTTATCCACATCGCCGTTATTGTCTAATATAATTTGTGTTTCTAAATCTAAATAATGATTTAAAATCGATACGACTTCTTTAGGATTTAAACCTTCGCACAGGGTAGTAAAACCTCGAATGTCGGTAAACAAGAATGTCAATTCACGAGTGATTGTTCTGGCAGTTTGAGCGTTTTTTTCTGCATTTCTTAATGTTGATACTGAAATATACGGTACAATTCCGCGAATTACCGAAACCATATTGCCGATTTCTTTTGACAAGTCTTTGATTTCATCTTTTGTTTTTATCGTATCTTTAAAAGTAAGACTTTCCGGACTGATTTTTGCGTCTTTACCGGTAAGCATTTCAGATAATGATTCAGAAGTTTTTCGAACATTCATTCGTAAAATCAACAATGGCATTACAATATAATCTGCTACTAAAAAAGCTAAAACTATTGATAGATATAAAAATATTGCCATTAAAGTAAATACGGTGATTTGAGTTTGAAAATACGGTCGCATAAGGACATCTTCACGATATGTTACGACAGAAAATCCCATAAAGCGTTCTCGTCCGCTTGTACCGGTCATTGTCACGGGACAAATATACTTACAAGTTCCGTTTGATTTATTAAAAATCGGTATTGTTCCGCTTCTGGCGTGATAATGATCAAAATATTTTCTGGCATTTTCCGGAGATAAAACTTTCTCATTCTGCGGAATATCAGAAATTTTGGCTGTAGTATAAGCAAGGCGATAATTAGGAAAAACGGTAGTATCAGAAATATCTTTTGTATAAATAATAGGGCGAATTTCTGAAAAAATATCTATTCTTTCAAATGGAAAATGAGTACTGCTGTTTGCTTGTTCACGTGATTGGAAAAATTCTAATACAGGCTGATTGCTGCCGCCGCCGGAACGAAAAACCGCAACGGCTTGTTCTGCCTGAGTACGTCCGGCATCACCTATAGATTCCATCATCAACTGATAGTAACGAGACAAAAGTCCCAGTCCGAGCAAAAGTAAAATACAAGAAATTACACTTAAAAAGGATGTGACAACTTTTGCCCGCAAATGAGTTCGTCGGCGTAGTCGTTTATTTTCTTCATTAAGTTCTTTTTGTCGCAAAATACTTGTGTTTCGCTTTGTATTATCCAAAACAAGAGATTTTGAACGTTCTTTTTCTTTAGCTTCTTCTATGCGGTTTTTACGTCGTTGTTCCTTCAATTTTGTATTGTAAGATTCTCTGAAATCACGATAAATCAGATATTCCGGATTATTACTGCGAATATTTCTGATTCGACAGACACTGAGTGCTATATGAATAATAAGAGCAACGGCATTTGTGAATATTGCAATTATCGGGAATTCGGAAAACCATTTAAGAGTAGTGGCAGAATTAAGAAAACATATAATACTGCAATACAACATTACTGTAGCTGCAATTTGAGAAAGTAACAGTAGTAACTTTTTGATTCTTAAAAGCTTTAGAAAACCGGCTAAAACAAAAAAAATCGCAATAACCGGGACTGAATATACAAGAAACAAAGAATGACGAAAAAAAGGTAAACGAAAATATTCACCAGCACAAAACGGCAAAGAAAACGGATATAATATTCTAGGTTGCCCCTCGATAAGTTTGGGATACGGTCCGCATCCGATAGGTAAAACAAACCAACAAACGCAAAACGCTGCGAATAAGAAAATTAAAATTTTATTAAAATGCCTTATAGCTATATCAGTTTTTAGCTTATCCATGATTTTTCCCCGCCAGAAAGTTTAATAGAAATGTATTGAGATTTCATAAGCCGATTTATAACAATTAAAAAATATATGCAATTATTTTTTAATTTATTTTTTTACATATTTCGAACAGCTTGAAATAGCTTTTGATATGCATATACAAAATAACTTAATAGAGATGTCAATAATAGCTTAGATTGCACATTTTACCGGACTGTCGCCGGAGGAAATTGAAAAATTATAGAAATAAAAAAGGAGCGAATAAAATTTTCGCTCCTTTTTTGATATTGAACTTTCTTTTCTGTACTGTTCTAATCCGGCACAATGTAAAAACATCAAAGCTTTCTGTAAAAAAACTCTAAGGTTCGCAGTAAAAGTGCTCCCGAAACGCATTAAAATTTAACAGAAGAATTTTCTTCGAGTTTACACTTTAAGGAACAAAAAAATGAGTAATTTTAAACGCTGGGAAGATTTAACTTTTACTGATGATTTTATCTTCTCACAAGTCATGAGAAATGAAGACATTTGCAAGTCGTTAATCGAAACAATTTTGAAAATCAAAGTAGGTAAAATCGAGTTTCTCAACAGTCAGCATGAAATTGAAATTGAACCACAAGCAAAAACTATTGCGATGGATGTTTATTTGCGAGATGAAAAGAAAATTATCAATGTCGAAATGCAAACTGGTCACAGATTAGAGTTGCCAAAACGTTCTCGTTACTATCAAGCAACGGCAGACATCGATAATACACCACCTAGTGGACAATACAATGAAATGAAAGATAATTACGTTATTTTCATTTGCACGTTTGACCCCTTTTTACACGGACAAGCATTTTATCATTTTGAAAATGTTTGTCTTACGTGCAATCCGCCATTACTATTAAACGACGGAACTTATAAAATTTTTCTAAACACAGCGGCAGAAGATTTGTCTTTGCTTGACCCGGAATTGAAGTTATTCTATGATTATATTCGACGTGGA
>JAGANG010000052.1 GCA_017624275.1 Spirochaetales bacterium
CAGTCCCGTAGTTTCGCTTAAATCAAGGTTTACATAGATTTTTGAAGATAGGCTTTGTAATGCTTCTTTTATTTCAGAAATTGTAGAGCTTGATATTGTACCTGTCACTTTTATTGTATGTGTGCCTTTTTCAGTTAATGCTTTTATTTTTTCAGCAACATTAGATGCTGTGATAAGTTCTATCCATTTAGCATACAGTGTGATGTCGCCTGTAGAACCTTTTTCGATTGTTGTTACTTTGTTTTCTTCAGTAAAGTTTTCGTCTGTATACCAGCCGTCAAATACGTAATTTTCTTTTGTAGCTTCTGCTAATGTGATAGTGGCAGTTTCAACATTGTAGCTTACCGGATTACTTTCGGCATTTGTTCCTTCGTAAAGTTCGTATGTGATAGTATAGTCACCTTCGATTGCCCATTTAGCTTTGTAAGCAGTGTCAGCTGCAGGGAAAGATGTCGGCAGGGCGGGATTCCAACTGTTGAAGGTATAGCCATCTTTTGTCGGAGCTTCTACTGTCAGTTCTGTACCGTATTTTCCGCTTTTGCTTTTTATTTCGCTTCCGCCGTCAGTGTCAAATGTCAATGTTACGACGTTTCTTGTATATTCGATTTTTACTACAGTACTTCCGCCATCTGCAATTTTTTCTTGAGTTACGGTTTTTGCAGTAAATCCTTCGTAAGTTTTGGCAATGGCTTTTGTATCTTCGCCGATTTTACCGCTTTTTTCTTCTGTGTCATTATTTACCAATGTAAACTCATTGTTTTCGATGTTTTGTTGATAATGTTCTACTGTGTAAGATGCGGTAGTTGTATCTTCAGTTTTTGTATTATCATTATCACCGGTATCTGTAACGGCTTCCGTACAGCCGATAAATGCAAACATTGTTGCAATCAGCATTGCTAATAAATATTTTTTCATAAGTTTTCCTTTTGTTAATTTTTATTATCTTCTCCATACGGAAAAGATTTTAGTTTTGTCTTACGAGATGCTGAAATAAATTCAGCATGACGAATTACTTGCAAGTTATAATCTGCATTTGTTGCAAACAGTAATTTGCATTACTTGCAAGCCATAATCTGCATTTGTTGCAAATTGTAATTTGCACTATCTGCAAATTATGTTGTTCCGGTAACAGAAAGCATTTTTCCGAATCGTCCGACTTTTAAAGTTTTACCGGTATCACGAGCTGCATTCAGTTTACTTCTGATTTCCAGGTAATACGTGCCGGCGGTTATGTCAGCCGGTATCATAGCCATGATTCGGGCGGGTTTGTTTTCTGCCACTATGTTGCAACGAACAGCATTGCCTGTTTCGGGAACCAGAAATACTCCCTGTGCTTCGTCTGTATTGTCAAACTTCAACCGAGAGCCGGCAGCTTGCAAGATTCCTCCGGCTGTCAAACATTCGTTTACAACTCCTGACACAATATCTTTTACTTCTGTCACAAACGGGTCTGTACTTGCGGCTTCAACCTTTTGAGTTTTCACCTTCGCAAGAGTTTCTTTAAGTTTTGTTCCCGGCGTAATGTTGATGTTTACGGTGTGGCGAGATGCGTCAAAACTGTCTGTCGCCCCTTCGAATACTCCGCTTATGCTCATAGATGTATTGATAAGCGGCGTGTTGATTTGCAATCCCTCTTCGAGTAAAGAGCAGACTGTTTCTGTATAGACTTGCATTGCAGCTGTGATGTCAGCTTTTGTCAATGTAGACCCGCGTTCTATCATCTTGTCGATGATTTGTTCGAGGTTATAAGACCGGCTGTCTGTTACTTGTGCCATGTAGTCGTTTGGTTGCGGTGTGAGTAAGTTCTCACGCAGAGCGTACTTTAACATTTTTCTTAATAACTCCTTTCTGATTTTTTACACTTTTGTGCAATCTAAAAAAGCGTTGATTTCAATGTTGAATTACCGGCACGTCTGCCTTTATTTTCATTACTTTTTTGGATTGCTGTTTTTTTGGTAATTACCATTTTTATATTTAAAGAGACTATCCGTTTTTTTCGGACAGTCCCGGTCACTTAGGATTCTACAATGGCATACTCTTTATTGCTGTAATCGTAGTCTGCACAATAATAGCAGTTGCTTATATGTCTTACCTCAAAGTATCTTTCGTTGGCAGTGAATGTGATAAGACTACTTCTTTCCATGTTCGTTTTAATGTTGGTAATCTGAAGATTTGATAATCTGTCAGAACCTCCGTTTGACTTAGGTAAGATGTGGTCTACATTCCAGCCATACGGCGACAAAAAATCACCATAACAATCACGATGGATTTCTCGTCCGGCAAAATCGTAAGCTACCTCCTTGTGACCAAATTCCATGTCCCAAAATTCCAGATGTGTCATGACATCCTCCTCAAAAATAAAATTAGTAGGCATAAAGCCGTTAAAGTCCCTCTTTTATTCAAGGAGTTGTTAGTTTTGAAACAAAGAACATTTTTTGTTTTAAGAAAAACTCTCTCCTGTTACAGAGAGAGAAAACGTGAAGTTTTTTTTCAGTTTACCGCCTAAGTTTAGCGGTTCGGAGGATTGTTACCTCTGTTGCCGCCGCTTGGGTTTCCAGTCTTTGACGGAAAGTTTCCGCCTGTAGAGTGGTATGGATTTCCCGGTTGTGAAACTGAAGTTTTTGCCATGATTGGCCTCCTTGATAATTTGAATATGCTTTCCGTACGGAAAGCTTTAAAGGCTCCTCGTTATCAAAGATTTTTTACCAATGACAAAAATTGTTGCGTTTGTAAAAAAAAAGTATATTTTGTCAATGTTTTTATGAAAAGAAAAGTGTAAAAATTGAAATTGTAAATTTTTGAAAGGAGATAGGGTAGATGGAAGATTGGTTAATTTGGGGGATTGTTGCTGTTGTCGGGGTAGTTTTTTTTCTGCTAAAAGGGGCTTCCTCTCAGAATGAAGTTAATTCTGAAGCTGAAACATTGGAAAAGGAAGTAAAAAAGCAAAACAAAGAGATTAGCAAGATAAAAAAGCAAATGGAGTTTTTTCTCGGTGCTATGCATAAACCTTTTTTAGATTCTTTCAAAGAGTTTGATAAGGTGATTACGAATTTGTTGAAAAATGAAATAGAAAGATTGCAAGGTAATAAAATAGATATAATCTCAGAGAATTTAACTGTCGTATTTGATGAAAATGACAATCTTACTGATAAATTGAAGAAAATTAAGGTGATTACTGACCAAAGATTGAGTGAATGTAAAGAAATCGAGTCGGTTATTAACGATTTGAAAATCGATAAGATGCAGGATTTGTATAACAAGTTATTGGTTGATTCTACAACTTATGACATTGATTTAATGATAGAAACTTATAAATTGATTAGTAATTTTTTGAATGGTCAAAAGCAAAATCTTAGCGAGGTAAAATAATGGATGATGTTTTAAAATCCATTTTTGACGGTATCAATAACAGTGTCAATTCATTAAACGATAAGATAAAAAACACTGAAGGGACATCAAATGCGGGACTGGATGATTTTGCAAAGAAAATGATACCTAATGAAAAAGATTTACCTGAAACTTTTTTGGTCGGAGCTGTCGGTTGTATTTTACCGGCAGCAAAAATAATAGATAAAACCGTGAAAATGCAGAATAATCCTAATGAAAAGATAACAACTAAAGATGTTCTTTCTACCATCGGATTGACCGCAGTGGGATTGACACCGATGGCAATGAAAATATATTCCGATAATGAAAAGAGAGAGAATAGTGAAAAACTAGAAGAAGAATTAAAAAAATGCGTAGAGTATTATGAAAATGAGGATATTCCTTTTGATAAGCGTTTGAAAACTGCACGCAAAGAAATAGAAAAGAGTCTTAGTCTTAAAAATGATGAAAAAAAGGTTACTGCTAAAATTTTACTTTTATTCTATTTCTCAAAGTTTGAGAACCTATTGGATAAAATCTTAAAAGGTTTGATAGGTAATCATCCGGAAAGGGATGTAAAACCGACAGGTTCAATGGAAGGGAAGATAAAAAAGATTAAAAAGTTCACGGCATTTCAAGATTCAACTCTAAATGCATTAAGTGAAGATACGTTAAAACAAATAAGTGACTTGCGTAATAAGTTGGCTCACGGAAATCCTTTGACAGACGAAAATCTTGAAACAGCTCTTCCGGCGTTCGATTTGATTAAAGATTTCTTATTGAAATATTATAACGAATAAAATATTTATATATGGAATTAAAAGGAGTCTAAGATGAAAAAGAAGTTGTTGTGTTTATTTCTATCAGTGATTGTGTGTGTATTTTTTGCCGGATGCGGAAGATTTGGGGATTGTGATAATGATGATGATACAGTGGAGAAAAAGCCTGTAATTTATTTGTATCCCGAAACAACTACAGAAGTTAATGTGAAGTTGGATTATGCCGGGAAATTGACTTGTACTTATCCAAAGTATCAAAACGGTTGGAATGTAATTGCCCGGCCGGACGGTACATTGAAAGATGTCAAAACCGGGAAAGAATATTCCTATTTGTTCTGGGAAGGCGAATCGAAAATAAAATATGATTTGAGTAAAGGTTATGTTGTAAAAGGAAAAGATACGGCGGAATTTCTTCAGGAAAAACTGGCACAAATCGGGTTGTTGCCTAAGGAATATAATGAATTTATAGTCTATTGGTTGCCGGAAATGGAAGATAATCCATATAATTTGATTACTTTTCAGAATGAAGTATATACAAACAGTGCGGTTTTGACTGTTAATCCGAAGCCGGACAGCGTACTTCGTGTATTTATGGCGTATAAAGAATTGGAAAAACCAATAAAAATTGAAGCTCCGAAGATTACGCCGTTTGAACGTAAAGGTTTTACGGTTGTAGAGTGGGGCGGAACGGAAATTGATTAATAAAAAAACAAAAAAACCGGCAGTAGTCGAATATGATACTGCCGGTTTTTTTTGTAATTATAGATAGTTTATTTTTCTAAATTTACTGTAGCTTGAAGCAACGGTGTGTATTTTAATGTCACGGAAGAATTTTTTGTTAATGTATCGCCGAAAAGTTCAGGAACATTTGTAAATGTGAATGTTAATTCTGCCGGTGATGATGTTGCGTCCAGTTTATAGTTTGCTTCAAGAGTTTGTTTTCCTACAGCTTTGTCTATGCATTTTTCAAGTGTGCTGCTGGTGTCGTCCGTAGCTAATTCTGCGGCGATTTTTAATGCATTTTCAGTAACAGCGTTTGCACATTCTGCTGTAATTTTTGTGGAAATGTCAGTCGCTATTTTTGCAATTTTATCTTTTAAAATATCTCCGGAATAAGGATAAATTTGAACGGAAATTTTTTCATCGGCAAAAGATGGTACTCCGACAAATATTTTATCGCCGATTTCAACTTTAAATGGAATAACATGATCGTAATCATTCAATGTAATTTTGTAATTTTCGCAGGAATAAATAAATCTTGATGATGCATCTGTCAGATTATTTTGAAATACTTCCGTTAATGTCAAAGTTGTATCTGTCAGATTATAAGTAAATTTTATTAAGCTGTTATATTTTGTATCAAGATATTTTGAAAGAATTTCTTCTTGTGCAGCAATGTAGCTGTTTGCTTTTGCGGTAACAATATCTTTTACCTTGTCGGAATATGACGAGAACGCAGAGTACAGCTTGTCGTCATTTAAAGTTTTATTAACTGTGTCAATCACCGATTTATAACCGTTTTTTGCAGTTTCCAATTGCTTTTCATAATTTGCGGCAATGCCTGTTCCCCAAACTTGTTCCAATTGAAAATCGAGAGTTTTAGGTTCGCTTTCAGAATTAAACGTATAGTTAAAATCTGCAATGTCAGTCCAATTGACAGAACGAGAAGCTTCGTTGCTGCTTTGTTTTACCGTAGAATTCTCGAATGAAAATTTCACGTCATTATTCGAAAATGTTTTACCGGAAAGTTCGTTGCTCCCGGTGGATTCTTTTAATTCATTTGATTTTGTGTTTTCTTCGCTTTTTGATTCGTTGTCGGTTAAGGAATCACATCCACAAAGAATTAAAAACATAAGTGAAGTAATAAATAATTGTTTCATGATAAAACTCCTTAATAGAATATTGCTATTTTAGATAATAGCAAAAATTGTGCTTTTTTTAAGGGAAGAAAAATAAAAGAATGATGTAAAAAATGAGTAAATCCCCCCCCCCCCCGTGTGTTTTTGTATAGTATAAAGTTTTTTATAATGCTAACATTTCGGAAATGAAAATTAATTAAGGGGGAATTAAAGTGAAGAAAAAGTTTACTCTGTCACTCAAATTTAGTGCAGCATTATACGTATTGCTGACGGTTTCTTGTATTGCCAGTTATTTTATTCTTAGACCACTTATCAGAACAACATTGTTAAAATCAAACTTTGATACTTTAACAGAAAAGGAAAGACTTGTCACAAATATTATTAATGAAGATGAAGAAGCAATGGAAAATTATATTCTAGATATACAAGTATTGGCTCCCATGTTTTCAGTAGAAGATAATTTTGGTGCTTATCTTAAGGATTATGCAACAAATTTTAGCTTGATTAATATAGGACTTCTTGATTTGTCCGGTAATATTAAGTTTTCATTAAGAGATGAGCTTTTTAACCATGAATCGGAAATTCTAACTATAAATGCAGCGAAAAGTAATGGTTTGCGTGTCGTAAAAACAGTAACAGATTCAGAAGTTCTTTTTACGGTAGCAGGTAAAATAAAATATCTTGATAACGAATATATTATTGTTTTGCAAAAACTTGTTTCAGATAATTTATACCTTGAAAAAATAGCAATTGAAACAGGAACAACTATTACCTTGTTTAAGGATGATTTGAGAATCGGGTCATCCAATAAAGATGATAGTGGAAGATTTTTGACCGGAACAAAATTTCAAAATTCAGAAGTCCTCAATGTAGTTTATAACCAAGGTAAAAAGTTTATTGGAGAAGTTGATGTAAGAGGTAGAGATTTTCTGGCATATTATCGTCCTTACAAGACTGATAATAATCATGAAAAACTTATGTTTTTTATAGGAATCGATGTTAATCATATTAATGAAGTTGCCAGCGGAATTTCATGGAATGTATTAATTGCAGTGTTCATTTCATTGATTCTTATTACTATTATCGTAATTTTACTTTTGAGACTTATTGTTATCAAACCTACAAAAAATATTCTTAAAATCTTTAATTCGATTTTATTAGATGATGGAACCATTGATTTGTCTTTGGATATTGATGTCACATCAACTGACGAAATAGGAGAAATGGAAGCAGCTATTGATAAATTTTTGGAAGCACAAAGAGAATTTATTCGTACAGTAAAAGTTACAAGTAAAGAATTGGATAGTGCTGCGGAAATGTTAGCTTCAAATGCTCAAGAGTCGGCTGGTGCATCTACCGAGATTTCGGCAAATATTACAAGTGTAAGTAATGCCGTAACTAAGCAAAATCAAACATTAGACAATGTTCAAGAAATTTTTGGAAAGAGTATAGAAGAAATCCAAAATCTTGATGGATTAATAGAAAGTCAATCTGCCGGTATTGTGGAATCTTCGGCATCTATAGAAGAAATGGTTGGAAATATAAGTTCTGTTTCTGCAACTATTTCAAAGATGACAAGTGAATACGAGGAACTTATTAAAATTACAAATGTAGTTAAATCTCGTCAGGATGAAGTTTTTGAACAGGCAAGTAGAATGTCTTTGCAATCAGAAAATTTAACTAATACTAATAATGTAATTTCACAGATTGCATCGCAAACAAATCTTTTGGCAATGAATGCTGCGATAGAAGCCGCACATGCTGGAGAAGCCGGAAAAGGTTTTGCCGTAGTTGCAGATGAAATTCGTAAACTTGCAGAAAGTTCATCAATTCAATCTAAATCTATTAAAACAGAACTCGATGAGATTACTTCTGTTATAGATACTGTAGTAAATGCAACAGAAAATTCTAAAAAAGAATTTGATGAAATTATAAATAAAGTTTCTTCTACAAGTACTCTTGTTCAGGAAATTAATAATGCAATGAATGAACAAGAAGAAGCATCAAAACAGATTTTGATTGCATTACATGAAATGAATGATTCTACAAGTAATGTTCAATCTATATCAAAAGAAACATCTACTAACATTATGTCGGTAAAATCAGAAAGTAGTAATTTGGAACAAATTGCTCATACTGTTGCCGGAAGTATGGATGAAATGACTGCCGGAATAATAGATATCACTAATGCTGCTCAAAATGTTTCTGATATGGCTGGAATGACAAGAGATAAGATTGAGCAACTTGATAAATTGATTGAAAAATTTAAACTGGATAAATAAATTACATTAGCGACAGAATAAAATCTGTCGCTTTTTTTATGACAGAACTTATTTTTTTTGTAAGTATAGAATTGACAGTGGATTATGTAATGTGCTAGAAGTGTTTTTCAATTGTCAAGGGAGTAATCAATACAATTTTGTATAACATTGTCGTCATCCCGATAATTTATCCGGCAATGTTTAGAATTAATATAATTCGATGATGAGACTTGAAGACTTATTTGATTTTGTCTTCAAGTCTTTTTTTATTCACGTGATTAAAAATAGGAGAAATAATGGCGACAATAGAGCTTTTTATTTTAGCTGTTGCACTTTCGTTGGATGCTTTTGCGATTTCTGTTTGCAAAGGGATGTCATTAAGAAAAGCTACTATTAAACACATGTGTATTGCCGGGCTTTGGTGCGGTATTGCACAGGCGTTAATGCCGATTTTTGGGTATTTTTTAGGAAATGTTTTTATTGATGTTATTCATAAGTACAACCATTGGATAGAATTTATAATTCTTGTATCCGTAGGATCGGAAATGATGGTGAAGAGCTTTTTGAGTGAAAAAATGGGAGATTCGATATCTCACGGAAAAATGTTTTTGCTTGCGGTTGTGGACAGCTTTGATGTACTTGCCGTCAGTATTACTTTCCCCGAATTACATGTAAATTTACCTTTGGCGATGACAATTATAGGAATTACAACATTTATAATTGCTGCTGCCGGAGTGAGAGTCGGAAGTATTTTCGGTAGAAGATTTCGATCGAAAGCAACATTTTTCGGCGGTTTTATATTAGTTATTATAGGAACTCATCTTTTATTTAAAGGACTTGGGATTTTATCTATTTTGCCATTTTTTTAAAAAACGAGCCAATCGGAAAAAATCGTCTCTGTTGTTAAATCGACCGCAAGAAATTCGTAAAGAAGTCATTGCTCTTTCATAGGAAAATCCCATTTCCGTCAGAATTAACGAAGGAATCTTTATTTTACCGGTACATGCGGAAAATCGACTGACACATATTTGTTCGTCTGCCAGTGACATTATTAATTCTTCCATAGAATCTACATTTCTACCCATTAAACTTATGTTTAGAATCCCGGTTGTACCGGCGGAAGGAGTATTTATTTCAAATTGTGCAACTTCATTTTGAAGGATTTTTAAACCTTCCGAGTGAAGAATTTTTAGTCTGTGCTGTTCGTCATCGGATAACAATTTTATTGCGGCTGCACATGCGGCTATTCCGGGCATATTTTGTGTACCGGGGAAAAATCCGCTTTCTTGCCGTCCGCCGTGTCTGAATCTGTGAAGTTTGATTTCTTTGTTCTTAATTGCAAAAAGTCCTGTACCCTTCGGAGCATAAAATTTGTGAGCACCTAAAGCGATGATGTCGTAATATGGTTGCCAATTTGCAGCCGGCAGTCTTGTTATCGCCTGAACGCCGTCCATTACGATTGTGAGGTTGTGATTTTTTTTTAATTGATAAATATCTTTTATTGGCTGAATACTGCCGGTTTCATGATTGACCGGAGAATAAAAAAATACGGTCGGTTCATCTTTTAGCAATTTTTCAAATTCGTTTATGTTAATTTGTCCGTTGGAATCTACTTTTAAAAAATCTACCTTACAGCCTTTCTTTTTCAAATATTGCAACGGAGAAATTAATGCAGAATGTTCGATTGCTGTAGAAATAAAATGTGTTTTCTTAGGATTAAAACCTTTTATTATCGTGAATAAAGCATTTGTGGCACTGTCGCAAAAATAAACTTTTTCCGGCGGGCAATCGAGAAAATTGCCTATATCGATTTTGCAACGGTCAAGTAATTGAGCCGCTTCCAGTCCGGCAAGATGTATACTCGACGGATTCCCCCAAGTTTTGCGACAAGCATTTTCCATCGCTCCGATAACCTGCGGATCTACCGGTGTAGTAGCACAGTTATCCAAATATACAAGTTTTGCCGGAGTAGCGGCATTTTTTCTGTCATTAAGGCGTTTTAAATATTTGCAACGGCACAACATTATATTCTCCATTTTCAAAAGATATATTATAAAGTGAATGCTTTTTTAAGAAAGAATATTTAGTAAATAATGTCAATTTTTAGGAGTAAAAAAATGAAGTATCGCCATATTTTGGGAACTGTAAAGTCTAGAAGATTGGGGCGATCCTTGGGTGTAAATCTGATTCCGGGGAAAATTTGTTCGCTCGATTGTATTTATTGCGAGGCGGGCAGAACACAAATTCTTACGGCAGAACGTCAAGCTTATTTCCCGGCAGAGGAAGTAACGGAAGAATTGCGATGTTATCTTAAGGAAAATCCTAATGTTGATTTTATAACTTATTCGGGAATGGGAGAGCCGACTTTGCATTCTAAGCTGGGTGAAATTTCTTGCTATATAAAGGAAGAATTTGGACAATATAAGTTGGCATTAATTACAAACGGGACATTGTTTTATCGTGAAGATGTAAGACGTGACGCAATGTTTGCCGACCTTGTAATGCCGTCACTTGATGCTGTGTCGAATTTGGTATTCAATAAGGTAAACAAACCGGAGTCGTCGTTGAATAATGAAAAAATTATCGATGGTTTGTGTGAATTCAAACGGGAATATAAGGGACAAATGTGGCTGGAATTTTTTGTTGTTCCGGGAATAAATGATTCTGTATCGGAATTAAAATTGATGAAAGAGGCAATTGTTAAGATCAATCCGGACAGATTGCAATTGAATTCTTTAGATAGACCGTCACCGGGAAATAATGTCGTGATTGCCGACAGAAATTATTTGGAAAAACTGAAAGATTATTTTTCGGATACCGGAATATTAACGGAAGTAATTTCACGAATTCCCCAAAAGAACGGCGTTATTGAAGAAGAAATTCTGAAATTGCTCGGTAATAAAGATGTAGCTATAGAGGAAATAAAAAATAAATTTAATGCATGCGAGGATATAATTTCCGGTCTGACATTAGCCGGAAAAATTGAAATGACGGAAAAAGACGGCGTAAGTTTTTATCGATTGAAGTAAATAATAAGCAGAATTGTAATGCGATTTTGGGACGAGTGATTGTTTTTATTGCTAAAATCTCTTTTTTTCTTTGCATAAAGGCTTGAAAATAGAAAGTAAAATAATTATAGTCATGTTTGTTTTTTTAGATTATGAAAAAGTTTTATTAGGAGATACAAAATGTTAAGAATGGTAAAAGTAGTTGTTGGCTTTTTAATCGGAACTTTACTGTTATCTTGTTCTACAATGATTAGAGGTGTGACGGAATCTTTAGTCGGCGGTGTAATGCAACAAAAGGATATGCGTCTTATCGAAGACGGAGCTCCGGCTTATTTGTTAATAGTTGAAAGTTTGATTTTTAATAATCCGGAAAATCGAGATTTTCTTATGGCAGGAATTCAAACTTTTTCTTCATATTCTTCATTTGTAAAAGATGAAAACAGGAAAAAACTTTTTCAAGAAAAGATTGAAAAATGGGGAAATCAGCTTCTTGCTACTTATCCGACGTATGTAAAATATGAACAAACAAATAATGACGACAGAGAAGCTAAAGATAAAGCTTATTCGAAATTTGTTTCTTCTATAAAAAAGAAAGATATTCCTTACGTGTTTTGGGGATTTTTCGGAAATATTTCAAATGCCGTTTCCGGCGGATTGAGTGATCCTTCGTTATTTTTAATATTGCCTCGTATAATTGAGTTGGCACAACGCATTTATGATTTGGATGATACTTTTATGGACGGAATGCCGCATTTGATATTCGGAGTTTACAATTGTGTATATCCGGAAGCTTACGGTGGAAGTTTTGAAAAGGGAAAACAAGAGCTTGATAAGGCAATAGAAATTTCCGGCGGAAAAAATCTTTTGTACAAAGTTCTTTATGCAGAATTCTATTATAAGCCCTTGTATGATCGTGAAGGTTATGAAAAATTAATGAATGAAGTTATTAATTTTGATTTGGAAAGTCATCCTACAGGAAGAATCATGAACAGCATGGCTCAGGAACAGGCAAAATCTTATCTTGAACATATTGATGAAGTTTTCTTCTAAATAAAATAAAACATAATTACCAAAGGAGTAAAATCGTGAAAAAAGTAATTACAACTGTATTTTTTTGTCTTATTACGTTAGCTGTATTCGGACAACAGAAAAAAGAACCTAAATATTTATACAAAATTGCCAGCGAAGTCCCGGGCGGTTCTTTGTGGCATAAAACTTTAATGGAAGTAAGTCGTGAACTTATGGAAAAAACAAACGGAGAAGTGGGAATTCGTGTTTATGCCGGCGGTATAATGGGAAGCCAAGATGCGGTAATCGATAAAATGAAAATCGGTCAGATTCAAGGTGCGACTTTTTCTAATACCGGAATGCAATCTATTTATAAAGATTTTGGGATTGTAGGATTTCCTCTTACATTACGTGATCAAGGTGAATATGATTATTTAGTAGAAAAAAAAGGAAAGTTTTTTGAAGATGAATTCAGAAAACGCGGTTATAAATTTTTGTGTTGGACAGAAACCGGGCCGATTTATATTTATTCTAAAAAGCAAGTAAATACGATTCCTGCATTGCAAAATTCAAAACCTTATATTTTGCCGGGCGATATAATTTCGGAAATGCTTTTTAAAGAATTGAAAACTACTCCTATTCCGGTACAAATTTCTGATATTTTAACCAGCCTTAAAACCGGTCAGATTGATACAGTATTTTCACCGCCTTATGCACTTCTTGCAATGCAGTGGACTCCGAGCGTAACTTATGCAACAGATTTTATTATTACGTTTATGGTAGGTTCTGTAATGGTTGACGCAAAAATGTTTGAGTCTATGCCTAAAGAATATCAAGAATTGATGGAGAAATTGTTCAGAGAAAAAATAGATGTATTGAAATATAATGTTCGCCGTGATAATGCAGCAGCACAAGATGCATTAAGAAAAAGCGGAATAAAATTTATTGAAGTACCTAAAGATCAATCGGATGCTTTTTATGAAATCGGTGAAAAAGCCAGCAAACAGTTGATTGAAAAATATGGTTTTTCTAACGAATTGTATCAAGAAGTAAAAATGTTAATGACGGAATACAGAAAAAATAAAAAATAGAAGAGGATAAATGAAAAAAGTAGTTGAATGGATTAGACGGATAGAGAAGTATTTTTTAGCACTTCTTGTTTTAGGTATAAGCTTTTTTTCTATAGGGCAAATTTTACTTCGCCGCTTTTTCAGAGTTCCTTTGTGGATGGATTCGTGTATTAACTTACTTGTAGTATGGACAGCTTTCGTTGCTGCCGGAGTGGTTACTTACGAAGCGTCTCATATTAAAATTGATATAATCGGTCGTTTTGTAAAAGGTGTTTGGAAGAAAATTGTTTATGGTTTTGTTTCACTTTTCGGGAGCTTAGCGTCGTCACTTTTTATGGTACTTTTTATTGTTTATCTGACAGTGATTGAGTATTTATCAAAAGTTTCGGCACAAGGAACAGACGCTTTGATTCATACTTTGCTTCTTGTTGTGATTCCTTGGGGATTTTTTGTAATGGCAATACGAATGATAAATATGATGTGTGCCGATTTTCATGAGGCAGCCGTTCTTATTCGGAAAAAGCCCGAATCTTCTATGCTTAAAATTTTATCAATGATTATTGTTGCTGTTTTTCTGGTAGTAAATATTTTTATTTATTTAAGCAACAGCAGAATACTCGGTCTTATTTTTAGTATTTGTGCATTATTATCAGCTGTAATTTTTATTATAACGGCTGCCGTAAAAAAGAGTCCAAAAATTACAACAGCAATGGGGATTGTTTGCGGCGCGATAATATTGGCATTGTTTGTTGTACAAATGTTTGAAATTATAAGCATAAATTACCAAGCAAAGGTAACGAGAGAACTGTTTGATTTTACAGATGCAAAATTGAATACAATGTATATTTTGCCTACATTAAGCTTCTTTTTCGGCTGGTTGGTGATGATGATTCCTTTTAGTGGGAAATTACGTGATATTTATCCGGAAGTTACGGAAGTTGCGAATGAGGAGGTTGAAAAATGAGCCTTCTGTTAAATATTTTAATTATAATAATTGCAGTAGCCGGTGCTCCTCTTTTTGCAGTTTTGGGGCTGTTCTCAATATTTAATTTCCATTTCAGCGGTGGAAGTTTACTTACCGTAGCACAGGAAATTTCTTCACAATTTGTTTCAATGCCGTTATTAGCAAGCATTCCGTTATTTACTTTTGCCGGATATATGCTTGCCAGCGGAACTTTTTCTCAGCGATTAATCCGATTTGTTAAAAACTTAGTCGGTTGGTTACCCGGCGGTTTGGCGATTGTAACGTTGATAGTTTGTGCATTCTTTACGGTTTTTACCGGGGCTTCCGGTGTTACTATCATCGCATTGGGGGGTGTTTTGTTCCCGGCGTTGCTTAAAGAAAAATATAATGAGCGTTTTTCATTAGGACTTGTAACGACTTCCGGCAGTTTAGGATTGTTGTTTCCGCCTAGTTTGCCGTTGATTTTATACGGTGTTACGGCATCAGCAAATATTGACCAAATGTTTGTTGCCGGAATTGTACCGGGAATTGTGCTTATTGTAGTTTTGAGTATTTATTCAATGGCTGTAGGGATAGCGGACGGCGTAGAACGAACAAAGTTTGACGGAAAAGAGCTTTTGAAATCTGCATGGGATTTGAAATGGGAAATCCCGTTGCCGATTTTGTTGGTGGCCGGGGTTTATACCGGAAATATGGCATTATCAGATGCTGCTCCGTTTACGGTTGCGTATGTGTTTATAGTAGAAGTGTTGATTTTGAAAGAAATCAAATGGCATGAAATGCCGGAAATAATTAAACGCAGTATGGTAATAATTGGGGCTATTCTTTTGATTATGAGTATTTCTTTTGCCGGAAGTAACTACATTATTTACAATGAAATTCCGCAAAAAATGTTTAATTTTATGCAACAGTTTATCACCAGCAAGTACGTGTTCTTGATATTATTGAATATTTTCTTGTTGATAGTTGGCTGTATTATGGACATTTTTACGGCAATTATGATAATTGTGCCGTTGATTGCACCGATTGCGTATCAATACAATGTAGATTTGATTCATCTTGGGGTAATTTTCCTTGCAAATCTTGAAATCGGATATTTGACTCCGCCGGTGGGAATGAATTTATTTATTTCTTCTATGCGGTTTAAAAAGCCTGTAGTGCAGCTTTACGGAGCTTCTGTAAAATTTATAGGTCTTTTGTTGATTGCTTTAGTTTTGATTACTTATATCCCGTGGTTAAGTACGTGGTTTATAGAAAAACCGTCTATTGTAGGAAAATGGGAATATGTTGATGAAACATTGGGAACAAAAGATGAATTAATTTTGAAAGCCGGCGGCATGTATTTGAGAAAGAAATCTTCTGTCGGTGATTTTATGGCATTGTTACAGCCGTATACTCGAGGTTATTATCAGATTGAAAGAAATAAATTGATACTTGAAGATGTAAACAGTATTCAGGAAACATTCAATTTTGAAATCTATAATGGTGGAAAACGCTTGCTTATCGAAACTGAAAATGTACAGGAAGAACAAGAAGTTATCGATGCAAACGGAGAAATGATTACGGTAATTCCGGAAAGACAGCGTTTTTATGAAAATCAACTTCCGCAACCTCTTTCTGAAAATAAAGGAAAAGTCGTAGGAGTTTGGGTTAATTCTAAAAAAACATTAAATTTTGAATTTGATAATACAATAATTGTTAATTATGCGGATGGAAATCAAAAATCATATTTGTATGAAGTCAAAAAAAATCATATCTTAATAAAAGACAGTGAGTCCGGAAATTTTGATATATTATTTGACTTTATTGTTAAATATCCGACTGCACGAAAGTTGGTTTTAATTGATACGGAAACAAAAGAACAGCAAGAATTTTCGCTTTCTTTTGAAGAATAAAAAATAAATAATTAAAGGAGAGATTTTATGGCAATTGATGTATTTGGTCTTGGTAATACTTTGGTGGATATTCAAACTTTTATCGATGATAAGTTATTGAAAAAACTTAAAATTACAAAAGGGATTATGACTTTAATCGATGAAAAACAGTCCAGAGAAGTTTTAACTGCAATTGCTGACTTGAAAACAAAATATGTACCGGGCGGAAGTTGCGGTAACTCAATCAGTATGATAGCGATGATGGGCGGAAAAACAACTTATACCGGAGTTGTTGCCGATGATATGTACGGTCGTTTATATGAAAATAAGATTTCAGAACGTGGTGTAAAATCTATGCTTAGATTTACTGATTCCGGTCTTACTGGAACAGCTATAGTTTTGACTTCCCCGGATGCCGAAAGAACAATGCTTACTCATTTGGGAGTATGCGGCGAGTTCACAAAGAGTGATTTGAATATGGAAGTTCTTTCCGATTCGGCGGTTTTCCATACTACAGGGTATGAATTTGATACACCGTCACAAAAAGAAGCACTTATCGAAGCAATGAAAATAATGAAAAAGAACGGAAAAAAAGTTTCTTTTGATATTGCGGATCCTTTCTGTATTGAAAGAAATCGTGATGAATTAAAAGCTGTAATCAGTGAGTACGTAGATATTTTATTCGGTAATTATGAAGAAGTAAAAATACTTACCGGTTGTGAAGATCCTATCGAAGCCGGAAAACAAATCAGAGCAATGGGACCATCAATTTGTCTTGTAAAAGTAGGCGGTAACGGAAGTTACGCATTCTTTGACGATACTTATGTTCAGGTGCCGGTATATCAGGCTGAAAAAGTGCTTGATTCTACAGGTTGCGGTGATATTTACGCCGGCGGTTTCCTTTACGGTTATACTTCTGGTTACGGTATTGAAAAATCTGCACATATTGCAAGTTATCTTGCTTCAAAAATCATTGCAGTAGCCGGTGTGGCTTTAGAAAAATTTGATATGGAAGAAATAAAATCTTTTATAAATGAAAAGATTTTGAACTAATCGACAATTTTTCTTTATATGATAAAGAAGGTGTTTTGCTTTTTTGCAACGCCTTCTTTTTTTAAATAATTTTATTTGTATTAGGTTTCTTTCGGGAGTTTTGGTAAATGAAAATTTGGAAAGGTTTTCTGTTATTTTTTTTAATATCGGCATTTATTGCAGCTGTTACCGTAGGAGTATATGTCGGATTGATATATATGGAATATAATCAGGATAAAGAAGCTGTCTTTTCTAAATTGGAAGAATTTGCACGTGTATTGGAAACCGAAAATGAAACAGACACGTTACTTGAAGAATCGAATGAGAAGCCTACAGAAAAAAAAGCAACTGTTGTTTACGACAGAAACAATCGTATTATTACAAAATATTCCAGTGAGAAATATAAGTTAGCCTCAATTCAAGAAATGCCTTTTTTTCTTACCAGAGGTTTTATTTATATAGAAGATCGAAAATTTTATGAACATCACGGTGTGAATTATTTACGTTTGGCACGTGCTGTTGTTGATAATATTCGTACTTTGGGACGTGCAGGCGGTGGGTCAACGATTTCTCAACAGTTATCAAAGATTCTTTTTACCAAACATGAACGAAGTATCAAACGAAAAATTTATGAACTGTTTTGTACATTTGAACTAGAAAGCAGATTTTCTAAAAATGAGATATTGAAAATATATCTAAACTCGAATTATATGGGACACGGAACTTACGGTATTGCCAATGCAGCAAGCTTTTATTTCGGTAAATCGGCAAATGAACTTACGATTGCCGAAGCTGCACTTTTGGTCGGTATGAATAGATCTCCGGAAAGATATTCCCCGATTCGCAATCGTGAAAATGCAGAATATATTTTGTCGTACGTAATCGGGAAATTTGTAGAAGCCGGTTTTCTTACACAGGAACAGGCAACTTTTGAAACTGAGCGATTTTGGGAAAATTTCGGTAATCACGGAATTATGGGTGAACAATCTATATGGAAAACAGAAATTAATAAATCTGGTTATCTGACTGAATATGTTCGACAAATTTTAGAAAAAGAATTTAGTTATGACAAAATAACTTCCGGCGGATTGATTGTTGAGACAAGTTTTGATTTGGAAAAACAGAGTCTTGCGGAATCGACAGTTTCCGGGCAATTGAAAAATATTAGACAACGTGTGAAAAGTACTGCCGAGAAAATGAAAGTTGATTACAGTAATAAAATAATCAATCGAATAGAGGGAAGTTTTGTATCTATAGATTATGAAAGCGGTGAAGTTTATACGCTTGTCGGCGGTTCCGGGTATTTGTTCAGCAACCAGCTTAATCGTGCGATAAGTTCCAGTCGCCAAGTCGGTTCTTCCATAAAGCCTTTTATTTATGCAAAAGCATTGGATATAGGAGAATTTGACGGACGAGGAATACATCCGTTTACACGTTTTAAAGATGAAATCAGAACTTTTAAAATAGACGGGCGTTCATATACGCCTAAAAATTATTCGCCGTCGCACAAATACGGAAGTATGGTTTCTATTTATGATGCATTAAAAAGATCTTTAAACACAGTGGCTGTTCAGACAATGGAACTTTTGCCAATGGAAGATGTTGTGCAACTTATAGGAGATGCGGCAGGCGTAACCGTACCTACAAAACGAATTCCTCCGGTATTGTCATTGTCATTGGGGACTGCGGAACTTTCATCTTTAGAACTTGCCACAGCTTATTGTGTTTTCCCACGAGGCGGAAAAAGCGTTTATCCTACAATGATTCGTCGTATCAGTGATACTCGGGGAAATGTCTATTATGATTGCAAACGTAAAATTAATCCTTATTTCCGCTTTTTACAGCCTGAAGGTTTGTGTGAATCAAAAACACTTTTAAGTGAAGAAACGGCCTGTGAAATCTTGCAAATGATGGGCGGAGTATTTGAAAGAGGCGGGACCGGTTATTGGGCAGCGACAACTTGCGGTTTGAATAAAAAAGCTTACGGAAAATCAGGAACGACTCAAGATTATAAAGACGGCTGGTTTGCCGGACTTACCGGAAAAGAAGTTTCGGCTTGTTGGGTGGGAATCGATTCCGGGGAGTCATTGCTGTTGTCCGGAGAATCAACGGCTGCGGTTATTTGGGCTACCTATAATGCAAAGGTTTTTTCTGATATCAGTGCAGAACTTCCTGTTTCGCAGAATATGAAGCTTGTACGAATTTGTCGTGAAAGCGGTCTGGAAGCTTCCGATCGTTGCAGTGATTGTATAGATTTTTATTTTAATACAAACGGACCATTACCGGAACATTGCTATATTCACTCGAATGACATTATGATTATAGAAGAAGATTTTTAGGAGACTGTGAAATGCATATTGGGAAAAACTTTTTTATACGTTTGATTAATTTGATGATATTTTGCGGCTTCACTTTTTTATGTCTTAATGGTTGTCGCAATCAAAGTGATAATCCGTATTTACCTTACGAAAAAATTTTAGATGCAGAACCGAATAATAAGTTTGAAACTGCACAGATTTTGAAGATTTCAGCTAATTTGAATATTGCCGGTTTTTATAATGAAAGTGAAAACAAACAGTCTTTTGATTCCGATTATTATCATATTTTATTGGGAGATTCTGACAGTGCATATAAAATGACTTTGACAGCAGTACCGGGTGTAGACGGTAAATTGGTTGTTTATTCGCCGAATCATGAACTTTTGTTTGAAATGAACGAGCGTTCTACTGGTGAGGCGGAGGTCGTATGGGATTATTATTGTCGTTATTCTGATATTTATGTAGCGGTAATTTCAAATGATGGTGCGAATGTCAATGTTCCGTATATGTTGAGCATTGCAACAGATAATCAAGACAGCAGAATAGAGATTGAGCCTAATAATGAAGAAAAAAATGCCACTGTGCTGACAGCTCTTTTCCCATTGAAAGCGTACACTGTACCTAACGATGACGTAGATTGTTATCGCCTTGAATTTGACAGCCCGTCGTGTGATTTCAGAGTAAAGGTAGAATCATTTTCTAACTTGGATGTTTCTTTGACATTAGTAGAAAATATTTCTGCTCCGGTATCAGACACGACAACTGACATTGAATATATTCGAAAAAGCTATATTGTAAATCAAAACGGTTGGGGCGGTTCGGAAATGACGCAATATTTTTCTTCCGGTAAGGGAGACTTTTATGCGTATGTTACGGCAGAAGTCCAAGGCTCGTTAAAAGAACCAGTTTATTATATTACATTGGAGACATTTTCTGAGGGGGCTTACGAACGAGAATTTAACAACAGTAAAGAAGAGGCAACTCCGATTTTAACTCAGGAAGAAATTATCGGAGAATTGGATCCGGCAGACTGTGATTATTTCTATTTTGATATTTTAGCTTCTGGTACCAGAGCGGAATTGTCACTTGACGGAATGAGTGACAAACGTTTTACCGTAGAAGTAGAACATTCCGACGGGACATCGGTGTATAACGGTAAAGGAATAACAAATCTTTCCTTACGAGATTTAAAATCCGGACGATATTATTTAATATTGAAACAAGCCGAAAATGTCGGCGTAAAAAATAGATATCGTTTGTTTATCAATACTTACTCAAGTAATTAGGATTTATAAAATGGAAATAAGAAAAAATGGATTCTTTTGGTTGATGTTGGGATTTGTAATAATCCTTTTCGGACTTCTTTATTTTATAGGAATTGTGAATTTATTTTTTGGCGACGGAGTATTTTTGAGAACATTTTCAGTTCTTGATTTTAACAGTAGCCTTGTAGCATTTTTTTATCTGGTAATGGTAAGTATTTTCTTTGTAGTTATGATTACTATCATGATAAAACTTACGACAATGCCGGAACAACCTAATACTCAAGATATTATTGACCAAATAGAAATAACAGCCAAAGATTCTCAGGTATCGCCGGAATTAATAAAAAAGATTACAGATATTTCATCAAGTATGGTTTACCGTGAAAATGAAAAGCGTTTTCTTATGATGTTGGAAAGTACTACATTGCAAGACAGACTTGATGATGTTTATTATGGTTTTTCACAAATGACCTGTGATTTGACAGAATCTCAGTCTCCGCTTGAATTGTTGGAAAAAGCTATGTATTGGGGAACAAAATTGTCATCCTCTAAACGGGCGTCAATATTAGTTACGGATCGTGATAAATTGAATGTTTACAAAACTCAAGGTTGGAGAGACGAACAAAGCAGTAATGATTTTTATTCAATTCCCATAAATGAGCGAATCGCCGGAAAAGTAGCTGCGGATAAACGCTTTCTTGTAGTAAATGATTGCAATGATTATAAAAATTATGACTTCCCCGACAAAGATTCTTATGAAACTACGGCATTTATTACATTCCCAGTTGTTTATCAAGGCAGAACTGTCGCTGTATTGAATTTTTCGGAAAATACTCGTCACGGTTATTACACCGTAGGCGAACAGGAAATTTTGCGTGTAATTTATATGCTTGTAGATAAAATGTACGAGCATTTACAGCAAAAAAAGAAATTACAGCGTTATGAAATTGCAGCTTCTAATAGTTAAATGAATTGAAAAGTTCGGTTTCATTAGGACGACAGATATCAATTCTAAAGTTGAATAGAAGTTCGGTATTATTCGCAAAATAGTTTTTAATCTATAAAAAATACTTGCAAAAATATAAGACCTATGATGATTATTTTGTTTACCGTTTTATGAATTAGGAGTGTGCAATGCTTACCGAACAAAGAAATATTTTATTAAATATTGCGGCAGATAAATTTTCTAAAAAAGGGTTTCAGGTAGAAATATTTGATACTTCTGCAGATGCAATAAATTGGCTTAAAAATGAAATCAGAACTACTGATGTTATAGGTTTCGGAGGTTCTAAAACTTTGGAGCAAATAGGATTCTTTGAAGTTTTCAATAAAAGCAAGTATCCGAATTTCTTAGACAGGAACGCAGCAAATCTTACGTATGACGAGAAAGTTGATATTTGGAGAAAGGCTTTGACTGCGGATGTTTTTCTTTGTTCGGCAAACGGAGTAAGCATATCAGGCGAATTGATTTTAATTGATAAAAACGGCAATCGTAACGCTGCCGCAACTTTCGGTCCTAAAAAAAGAATTTTTGTAATCGGTTGGAATAAGCTTCGAAATAATTTTGACAACGCTATGGAATATGCCAAAAATGTTGCGGCTGTGCAGAATAATTTGCGTTTTCAAACAAATAATCCGTGTACTAAAGCCGGGAAATGCCTAAATTGTAATACATCTGAAAGTCTTTGTTTTGTTACTACGACGATTTCAAATGTAGTACCGGCATTTCCGGCGAGTTTATTGATTATAAAGGAAGATTTAGGTTTTTAATTAATCTTCTTCCTTAAAAAGAATTGCATCTTCTATTTGGTAGAAATTGGCAGCAATATCGATTTCTCTGCTGCTTATTGATGAAAACAATGCAATTTCAAAATATTTGCATGCTTTTTCGTAACCTTCTTTTTCAATTTCTAAACAGAATTTGAAATTCTTTTTTATGCCCAATTCATCGGCAAGCAAAGGTTGAACGTGAAATGAAAATGTACCGTCCATTGCAGGAACAAGAGTTGTAGGATTTTTCCAGTAATCACCGATCATTTCAGCCGGCTCACCGGTGTCGGCAAAAGTAAGCGTAACTTTCGCATCGGATAAAGATTGAAAATCTTCATCTACTACACGTCCTACAAATACAGGAAAAAAGAAAGAGCTTTTTCCGATTTCTTTTTTATTTTCTTTATTTTCTATTTTTATTTTTTGTTCATGACGAGGCATATGAGAAATGACATCAATAGCTTCTTGACCTAAAGCAAGAATGTCTATATTCATTTGCATGTTTTCACGTTTTTCATTTCTTGTATGTACAAAACCGCGAGAAGATATTACATATCTTGGTTTTGTTTTGTTTAGACAGTAGCAAATCATGTCCATTCTGCATTGCTCGCATTTACAAATATCTTCTTTATCTTCCAGTAATACTTTTATTGCATGTTTTACGTAGTCTTCCATTAAATTATAAATTTCCATTTGTATTGCCTCCCTTAGAAACATAAAAATATATAACAAATAGCTTTATTGTCAATAATTGTTATTTTTTGTTCGATTTTAGTCGAATAAAATTTTTATTTATATTAAGTAATGTTTGGGAGTGTTAATAATGATTAGTATTGCGTTATATCAACCTGAAATTCCGCAGAATACCGGAAATATTGCTCGTTTGGCGGTAGGGTTGGATGTAAGATTGTATTTAATAGGAAAATTAGGATTCAGCCTTGATGATCGCTATCTTAAACGTGCCGGGCTTGATTATTGGGAACATTTGAAATTGACTATTTGTAAGGATATGGCTGAATTTGAGCAACTTACAGCCGGACAAAGAAAAATTTTAGGAACGACAAAAGGCGTTTGTCCATATTATGAATTTGAATATAAACCGGATGATATAATCATTTTAGGTCAAGAAAGTTGCGGATTACCTAAAGATTATTTAAAAGCGAATTTAGAAACTTCGGTGACTATACCTATGCCCGGCAAAGTTCGTTCATTAAATTTATCAAACAGTGCGGCGATTTTGACATATGATGCATTGAATCGTACCGGATATTTTGATGGATTTCAAAAGAACAGAAATTTTTTTACTGAATTATGAATCTAATAGATTAAAATTTTTTAAAAAAGTACTTGAAATAAAAAATAAATATGATATAAAGCTAACAACTTAATGCAAGAATAACTCAGTTGGTAGAGTGCGACCTTGCCAAGGTCGATGCCGAGGGTTCGAGTCCCTTTTCTTGCTCATTAAATCACCTTGTTTTCAAGGTGATTTTTTTTGCTTCCGTTGATTTTACTGAATGAAATCAGTACAAATGTAAAAAAGACGATTTGACAAAACAAGAGATTCATATATAATCATAACTTATGAAAAAGTCAGTTTTTGTAAGTATCTCATTTGCAGTTCTTTTAGGTGTATCCTTTATTTATACATTATGTTTCCCGGTTCAATTAGTAACACGCCCGGTTTATAAAGTTGATTCTGTTATCGGTACCGAAGATAATATGGAAATTACGCAACCGGATGCTTATTTCGTAGAAGATGATAAGATTGCATATTTTTCGATAGAAAAAGAAGCTGTGACTTTTGTTGAAGATTTAAGTGTTTTGGGGAAAGAGTATAAAAAAAGTTACATTACCGGAAATATTAACGGATTTGTTAAATACAGAAAAGACGGCAGTTTATTGCAATTTTTTTCTCCCAACGGTTCTTTGTTAAATGAGCAAAGGGGCGGCGGCTGTTATCCGTATATTGAGGACGAATCGTCTGTAGTATATGCAATTAAAGATAACGGACGAAATTTATCTGCTTTTTATTTTAACGGAGAGCCGATGTTACGTGAATATGCAGATAATTCTCTAATATGTTCAGTATCGGTATCAAAAAATTTTGATACGTCGATTTCTTATGCTGACGGATATTCTCAACTTCTTAGTAAAAACGGAGAAATTATTTTTTCATGTGAGCAAAGAAAACCGGAAATAAAAATAGCAAAGGCGAGTTGTTATTCTTCAGATAATAAATATTTTTGTGAGATATCTGGTCTGTATCCTGAATTACTTACAATTTATGATATGGAAACAAAAGAGCAAATTGTACAGACTCCTACCGGCAGTAATTCTCGTTATATGCCGTTGATGAAAATTTATGGCGATACGGTTTATTATGAAACAGAAAAATCTTTGGAAATTTATTCTATAGACAAAGAAAAAAAATACTCATTGCAATTTAACGGTGAATTAGTTGATTTTAAAGTGAATATGCAAAATGAGGTTATTTTATTAAGCGAAAAAGATTCGATGAATTATCTTTATATTTATAATCACGATGGCATTCGTTCTTTTTATCAGGAATCGTATAATGATATATCGAATTTGAGAGTTTATAACAGCGAAACTTTTTATTTTAAATTAGATAAAGAAATCTATATATTGCGTAGGAAAATGTTTTCATGAGTTTAAAAAAAGTATTTCAATTACTTTATTGTATACAGTTGTTAATTTTTTTAGTTCCGTCATTCGCAGAAGATGATTCTGTTGTGATTACTTCTCAATTCGGAGATAATTTAGAAACGCATTTTCAAACTGGTATAGATTTGCAAGGGAAAGATTTACCTTTTTTTGCAAAGGAAGATTGTGAATTGGTTTTTGTTAATAAAAAAAGACCGAACAGTATACGTTATTCCGGCGGGAATCTGATTTTATTACAAAACAGAACATCTAATTTGCGTTATTATTATTCGGGAATTGCGGATAATTCATATGACGAACGAATATTAAATTATTCTCAAGGTGAATTTATCGGATTGGCAGGAAACAGCGGAATAAATAATAAAGAAACGCTTCATGTGGAATTGGAAAATGTGGAAAGTCACAAACTGCTTAATCCGGCACTTTTTTTTGATATGCCGGATACAAAAAAGCCGGTTATTAACGATTTATTTTTTATCGATATACATAATCAAGAAATATCATTGTTTAAGTCAAAAAGAGTTATACGCGGCGGAAAACTTTTTATAAAATGTTGTGATTATATAAATGACTCATCTTCTGCACTTATGCCGTATCAAATAGATGTTTTTATTAACGGTGAAGAATTTTGTTCGTTAAATTTTGAATCCATGGATAAGAAAAATAAAACTTTTTATTTGTCGGAATCTGAAAAAGATTTTTTTGCTTTGTATCAGATAAATTCGCCTAACGTATTTTTTCTGAAAGAACAGTATTTTTTACCCGGATTATTAGGAATAAAAGTAGTAGTAAAAGATTTCGCCGGTAACTCAAAATCATATATCACATCGTTCAGGGTTTTGCCTAACTAATAATTTTTATTAAAAAAATAGCTCCAAAATTTAGAAAACATTTTTTTTACTTTTTACGGGCACATTAATTGCTTTTTCTGAGAAAATTAATAACAAAAAAAGAATACAGGAGGCATTAATGTTACTGAAAAAATTAGAAAGTTTTTTCTTGCTTTTAACATTCGGACTTTTCTTATTTTCTTGTACTGTTGAAGAGAAAAAAGAAGTAGAAAAGCCGAGAGAATCAACGGAATGTAAAGTTTCAATCGAAATATTAGGTGCGAATTCACTCGAAAGTTGTCGTTTTGAATTCAGCGGGACGTACGGCGGAAGTCCTATCTATATACCGGAAACAACAGGGGTTGGAAATCAAGAGCTTGTTCTGGGAGCCAGTGGAGATTTATTAGAAATTGCGGTACGAGCTTATTCTTTAGAATCTGGTGACCTGATTGCAGAAGGATCAGCTTCAAAGGAAATTCTTAAGGGTATTGAAGGTACTAATTTTGAAATTAAATTGACACCTTCATTTGTCGGTGATTTTATTTATTTAACTTTAAATGATGACGGAAATACAAGTAGATTAGCGTATAAAAAAAATGAGCTTGTAGGCGATTATACTGAACCTAAAAAAGATGGTTATTCTTTTGCAGGATGGTTTTCTGAGCCAAACGGTAAAGGTGAAAAATTGAACTCTAATTATACAATGAGTTCAGATATTACTTTTTACGCTTATTGGATTGCAAGTAATGATAATACAAAATATACAGTTGTATTTGAAACTAATGGGGGAAGCTCTGTTCCTTCTGTAACTGTACCGGTAAATTCTACTATTAATAAACCGGCAGATCCAACAAAACCGGATTATTCTTTTACTGGATGGTTTACTGATGCCGGAAAACGTGTTAGTTTCCCTTATACTGTAATAGGTGATACTACTTTATATGCAGAATGGGTTTCAAGTGGAAGTATAGTTAATGTAACCGGAGTAACACTTGGTAAAAGTACATTGGATATTGGAGTTAATAAAACAACAACGCTTGACCATTTTATTACACCTACTAATGCAACAAATAAAGGTGTTAGCTGGTCATCTAGCAATCCAAGTGTTGTTACCGTAAATAACGGAGAAGTGACAGGTGTTGCCGGAGGTACTGCGACTATTACGGTAAAAACAGATGACGGTGGATTTACTGCTACTTGTACCGTAACAGTTAGTACTACACCAATCAATAAAACTTTATCAGCTGTTATTTTGACAGAGTCTGCGGCATCTACAGAGGAAATACCTGCTTTTACAGCAACTGCTAAATATTCAGACAGAACAACTGAAGAAGTTACATCAAAAGCTGATTGGAAATCAACTGATACATCTGTAGCTGCAATTTCTGCCGGTGGAAGTATGGAATTGAAAGCTGCTGGAAAAACTGAAGTTACAGCTAGTTATACATTTGATAATGTAAAAAAAGAAAGTAACAAAGCTACAGTTACGGTAAGTGCACCGGTTTCGGGGCTTATAGTTTATATGCTTTCTAAGTACGATGAAGTACAAGGAGGCGGAAATTTTTATGCATGGAAAGGAGATAATCAACCTTATGGTGCATGGCCTGGTTCCCCAATGGAAAAAACTTCTGACGGAGAAGCTTGTTATTTTATTGTAGATGATGCATCAAAAATAGAAAAATTAATTGTTAATAATAATAGTAAACAAACTGCTGATATGGCTCTTCCTGGAGATTCAGGACATTGGTTGTTGTGGCACAATGGTTCTGCTTGGGCATGGAAAGAATATGACGGAGAGAAAGTCGGCGGAGGTAGCAGCAGCAGCGGTACATTGACTGCAAAAGTTGATATTGAAAAACCGCTTATTCCGGAAGTACCTACAGTGACAATTTCACCGGCTGCAAATGGAGATATTTCATTGAAAGCTTATATCACTGTAAGTTATGAAGAAAACAATGCCAGCGTTACAGAAGCCAGCGTTACAATCAGCGGTGCAAAATCAAAAACATATTCATTGATTGATTTTAAAAACAAATCATTATCTATTTCAATAGAGTCTTTAGGTCTTACAGCTGATCAAACTATTACTGTAAGTGCAAGTGCTACAAACAGTGAAGGAAAAACTTCTGCAGGTCCTGTAACTCTTAAAACTATCGATGCTCCGGCACCGTCAAAAGATACATTTACTTGGGATAACGTAAATGCATACTTTGTTCTTACTGACCGTTTTGCAGATGGTGATTCAAGTAACAACAATTCTTATTACAGAAAGCGTTTAAGCGGAGATGAAGACGTAGCTACATTCCACGGTGGAGATATCAAAGGTCTTACTGATAACATGGATTATTTCAAGAAACTTGGTATCAATGCTATTTGGATTACAGCTCCGTATGAACAAGCTCACGGATGGGTAGGTGGTAAGAATGGTAAATTCCCTCACTACGCATTCCACGGATATTATACTCTTGACTGGACATTTATGGATCAGAACATGGGTACTATCGATGAATTCCGTGCATTTGTTCAAGCTTGTCATGAAAGCGGAATCCGTGTAATCATGGATGTCGTTATGAACCATGTTGGATATAACAATAGACAAGATATGATTACATATAAATATGGTAATAAAACTTCTCATACAGACGGATGGCTTGAAAAAGTCGGTGGCGTTTGGAATGCTAATGATTCTATTAATGAAAGTGATTGGAAAAATAATAGTCTTTGGGATTCTTGGTGGGGACCATGGATTCGTTCATTTGGTTATGCAGGCGGTAGCGAATATGGTGGCTCTTGCGGTGGATTGCCTGATGTTAAATCAGAAGTTGCCGATACAAATATCGGAATTGCCCCAGTTCTAAAGACAAAATGGGCAGCTGAAGATAATGCAAGTTATGATAAATGGCGTGTCCCAGCAGTTGCAAATGTAGACTGGTGGGGAAAATCAGGAAACTGGCGTACTAATCAAACTGCAAGAATTGTAGAGTACCAATGTGTTTGGTTATCTGCATGGGTTCGTGAATTCGGTATCGACGGATTCCGTTGTGATACAGCAAAACATGTTGAGCCTCAATATTGGGGAATGTTAAAAGACGCTTGTACTGCTGCTCTTGAAGCATGGCGTAAAGATAGTTCTAAAGTTGATAATTCCGGTGCAAAAAATTGGGATGAAGCATTCTGGATGACAGGTGAATGTTGGGGATGGACATCTACCGGCGGTGGTGGAGAATACTACCAAACAGGTAAGTTTGACTCCATGATTAACTTTAGTTTCAACGGCGGAAACAACTGGGACGGTAATTACAGAACGGGATATCCTCAACCATCATCATGGGATAGTTATATAAATATTAACAAAAACGGTGACTCTGATGGAAACGGACACAGAGATAATGTTCTTTCATATATTTCCAGCCACGATACAGGGTTGACACGTGTAGGTGACCAATATGAAGTAGGTACAGGTCTTGTATTGCTTCCGGGTGGAGTTCAGATTTTCTACGGTGATGAATCTAATCGTCAAAAAGCATACACAGGATGTGGTGACGGTGATATGTTTACTCGCGGTGATATGAACTTGAGCGAAGCTAAGTCATCAGCACTTGTTGCTCACTGGGGAAAAGTTGGTAACTTCCGTAAATACAACCCTGCTGTAGGTGCGGGTACAGGTTCCGGTACAAAACGTACTTACAATGACAGCAAAGTTGCTATCGGTATCAGCGGAACATCTGTGGATGTAAGCGGTTTGTTTAATGACGGTGAAACAGTTTACAACTGGTATGACGGAAAATCAGCTGTTGTAAGCGGCGGAAAAGTAACATTCCAAGGCGGTTCTATGAAACAACCAATTCTTGTTTCAGACAGAAATCCGGCTGATTACGATGTAACATTTTAATTAACCTAAAAAATATTAAGCTGCCCATAATCGGGCAGTTTTTTTTAAATATAAATATATCCTATCTTAGAATCTGTGGTTATATTTATAAGTATGAAATTAAACATTAAAAGAATTATAATTTTATTTGCAGTTTCTTTTGTGTTTTCTTTACTTTCCGGTTGTTTACCTGAAGATTCTACAGGAGAAGAGGAGGCTGTAGCCGGTAGTACAAACCGTGAACCAATAAGTAAAGAAGATGACAAGGGAAATAAAGAAAATGAGGATGTTGAAGACAAAATGGATTTAGAAAAATGTTTCGGTCTCAGTGCAGGTAATAAAAAAGTTGAGGAAATTATTATCAACAAAACAAAGTTGGTAATTCTCAAAGGTGATATTACAAAATTACAAGTAGATGCGATTGTAAATGCAGCTAATGAAAGACTGCAAGGTGGTGGCGGTGTCGACGGAGCAATAGGTAAAGCTGCCGGACATGAAATTTATGCAGAATGCAAGGCGATTTTGGATGAACGCAAGATTACCGCTTTGCCTACGGGAGAGGCGGTCGTTACATCTGCCGGAAAATTGGAAGGAGTAAAACATATAATTCATACTCCCGGACCTAGATGGACACAGATTGAGGATAAAGAACTTGCTGCGAAGTTGCTTAAAAATTCTTATGTGAACAGTTTAAAATTGGCAAAAGAAAAGAATTGCGAGACGGTAGCTTTTCCGTCTATCAGCACAGGAGTTTTTGCTTATCCGTTAGATCAAGCGGCAGATATCGCAATTTCTAATACTGTTAATATGGTAAAAGACGGAGAATATACTCCGAGTATGGTTATCTTTATTTTATTTGGTGACAAAGAAGTCGATACTTATACGGCGGCTTTTGCAAAAATAAAAAATAATTAATTAAAAAATGTGGATTCAAAGTTTTTCTTTTGCCTTATTTTCAGCTTTTTGTTATATGAAATCAGAATGGAATTATAACAGGGAGAAGTTATCTTGATGAAAGAAATTAGTTTTGAATCTGCATTAAAACGTTTGGAAGAAATTGCTGTTAAAATGGAAGAAGGAAAACTTCCTTTAGACGAATCAGTAAAACTATATGAAGAGGGAATTAAACTTTCTAAATATTGTAATTGGAAATTGTCCGATGTAGATCAAAAGGTTGAAATTGTTAATCAATTAGAAATTACAGAAGATGATATTGCAAAAATGGAAAGTCCTCAAGTGAAAAAAACAGCTTCAACTCAAAAAAAGAAAGCTAAAGAAGTTGAAAAAAAGATTGAAGAAGAAGATATCGATTTACCGTTTTTTGTATCAGAAGAAGAAGTTTATCATTCTTAATTGCAAGTAACGGAGGATTTATTTTGGTATCAAATTCGATTTCTTTAACAGCCAGCCAACAACGACAAATAAAGTTGGAACAGGAATTACAGCAAGATTTTCAAGAATCTTCATCATCAAAAGAAGATTTGTCAATATTCAGAGGTCGTTGCATAGCAGTAACAGATAATGGTTTTTATTTAGCAAATATTAACGGAATAACTTTTTTTTCGTATACAGAAGAAGAACTTCCACCGGAAAATGCTTGGATAACGGTAACAAGGCTTGATAATGGGAAAATTACATATAAAATAGATACTCCATTTTTAGCCGACGGCTCAGATTTTCGGGGAAGTGCATTTCAACGTTTACAAAATAATGATTTACGTATGGTAAAATTATTGCGTGACAGAGCTTTATTTTTTAGAGGTGTACGTAATTTCTTTGACGGATTAGGATTTCAAGAATTGCATACTCCAACGCTTGTTGAATCACCGGGAATTGAAAAATATTTAGAAGTTTTTTCTACACAGTATCAAAATTTTGATGGTACTCATCAACCGTTTTTTTTACCTACTTCACCAGAATTTTCATTGAAAGAAGCCTTATCTTCCGGGTTGCCGAAAATTTATGAGATTGCAAAATGTTTTCGTAACGCCGGAGAATGTTCACAAACACATCGACCGGAATTTTTTATGCTGGAATGGTATCGAGCATATGAAGATTATTCAGTTATTATGAAAGATTGCGTTCAGTTAGTTTTGTATCTTGCCGGGTTAATTTATGGGAAAACTAATGTTACGTTCAGAGGTAATACGGCAAATTTGCAAGAATATAAATGTTTTACTGTAAAAGAGTTATTTGCAAAAGAAAAAATAGAGCTTGATTATTATTCGCAGGACTCTGAGCGTTTCAAGAAACAAGTCAGAGAATCTTTGAGCCTTTCTGAGTCAGATTGTACAGGATTAACAAAGGAAGATTTGTTTTTTAAAGTAATGCTTGATAAAATTGAGCCTTTTTTGGGAATGGATTGTCCTACGTTTATTCATGAATATCCTTTGGAAATGACTCCTTTGTCTGAAAAATCTTCACCTTTATATGGGAAAAGATTTGAATTGTATTTATGCGGCGTAGAACTTGCAAACGGTTATGGAGAACTTGTTGATGCATTGGAACAGGAACGACGTTTTGTTCAGATTTTGGAAGAGCGAAAAGCTGTAAAAGCATTACCTTTAGGTTTTCCGTTACGTTTTATAAAAGCAATGAAAATAGGAATGCCGCCCAGTAGCGGAGTCGCATTGGGGTTAGAACGACTTTTAATGATTTTGGCGGGTACTGAAAATCTTGGAGATACATTGTTGATTGATTCATTTTCTTGTTAGGAAAAACAATGTTTTTAAAATAAAATGGGACTGCTGTTTTTATCAGCAGTCCCATTTTTATCTAAAAAAATTTTATTTTATTTTCTTTAATATTTCAAGAATGTTATCTTCTTTCGGTTTTAACGCATTTAACTCGTACGACGAGTCAAATATTGTACAACCGTCTGGTATTGTTTCAATTCTTTCGATTTTTTCGGAAGGAATTTGTACCATTTTGTTGTTGTACTCTATAAGACAGCCGTTTACAGTGTTCCATGCGATTTCGCTTAATAACATTCTGTTGTTTTTTAAAACTATTTTTGTCATTTTGTTTTCCTCCTCAAGTATTTTATGTGAAATCGTGTTTCTAAATGTTAATACTATTTTTGAGAAATGCAAGTATTTTTTTCTGAAAAGTAAAAAATAATTCTATTATCAGAAAATTATAATGCCAATAGTCCGTCAATAATGTATTTACATGATATTAAAGATAATAATATTGTAGATAGAAATAATGCCAATCTTTTAAAACGAATTAACTTAATTGCAAGTTTTCCCAGAATAAATCCCATAATAGGGTAGATTGACGATGTAACTGTGAAAGTAACGGCGATTGTTATTGCATGAAATGTTGAGGCATGTATAAGAATCGGCAAAAGAAGCATTAATTTCCCGCAGAGTACGCTTCCGCGGAATATTCCCAGCTGTATCCCGAAAAATATTGCAGAAAATCCCTTTTTATCTTGTTTAGACATTAATGATAATTGTTCGACTTTTTCCGGTTGAGCAAGACAATCGCCGTTTTCATTATGACATGTTTCGCAAATATCTTTAGTTTGCGATTTTACGCAAGAATTGCAATCGTGTGAACATTTTGTGTCATGATGATGATGATTTTCTTTTTTTCCTTTTATGACTAAATAACGAATAAATATGTAAACGCTGTATATAAGCAAAATTATTCCGGAGATTATTTGCAGTAATGCTAACGGAATAGGAAGAACTTTTCCTACTAATGATATAGTTATAGCTAGAATGAAGACAGCAATCAAACGCCCTATAAGAAAACCGAGGCAAACTTTACGATTTGTGGTTTGTAATGTGTATGTCAGTAATACGCACAACCAAAGATTACCGAAAGATAAACCGACAAGTGTAGCTGTTATTAAATCGTTCATTATTTATATTCTACAAAAACATCTATTACTGTATTTTCTTTGACAGAATCTTCTTCTACAGAAAAGTATTCAGCTACGGCGTTGCAGGAATCTTCATTTTTTGAAGTATCGATTTTTGCAGTCCATACAACTCTTTTTTCAAACCGTAAATTGGCTTCTACTTTTAAATAATATATTCCTTGAGGTGTAGTTGAATTGTTTGAATCTGTTAAATCCCAATAGAATAAGTTTTTTCCGTTTTTCGGAGTTGATTGTGTAACTGCGTCAATTTCATCGGGAATAGAATTTGTTATTTTTGCTTTGTTTCTCCATTCGGTCAAACAATCGGGGCGTTTTTTGAAACCGCCTTTCCCGGTAAATTTTGATACGTATAATGTTTTTATATGATTCCCATTTTCATTTTCTACCCATACAGCACATTGATTGGAACCGAAACCGCCGGCTTTTTTCCATTGAATAGAAATTTCAACTTGTTTAGCATCGTTATTGTTGCAAAATATGGAAAATGTCAGCAAAAGTAATGTTGTAATAATTAGTTTTTTCTTCATTTAATCCTCTTTCAAAAATCTTTTCTCATTTTATATAGTGATTGTCAAATTTTAAGAAAATTAATTTTAATTCAATTTAGAATAATAGATATTTAGTGAAAAATAACTTTTCTTTTCTTATGAAATAGAGTAATGTTATACAAATTAAGTTTATTAGAGGTGATTATTATGGCACACAAAATTTCTACTGATTGTATTTCTTGTGGAGCTTGTGCATCTACTTGTCCTGTTGAAGCTATTGCAGAAGGAACTCCATATGTAGTTGACGCTGCAACATGTACAGATTGTGGTGCATGTGAAGGCGCTTGTCCGGTTGGAGCTATTTCTGCTGAATAATCAGACACACATGTTTGTTTAGCGAATGCCTTTTATGTTTTCCCGTAAATGGGACATAAAAGGCATTTTTTTATTCTAAAGTATAAATATTCCGATAACGGCACCTGCAATTATATAGAATATTGGATTTTTTTTTAGGGAAAATATAGCAATTAACATTGTAAAGAACAGTATCAATTCTTTTACTTTTAGTGCAGTTATGAAACTTTGAGCATTCGGAATGAATAATGCGATTTTTAATATTTGAACGGTTGCAGAGATTACAAGTCCTGTTGCCAACGGACGAAGTATATAGAAAATTGATTGAACGTATTTATTTTCTTTAAAGTGAGTCAGTAAGCGGGCAATTAAAAGTATTACTATTATTGACGGAGAAATAAGTCCTAATGTACTGATGATTCCGCCGGGAATGCCGGCAGTGTGATAACCTACATAAGTTGCCATATTTACACCTATAGGACCTGGTGTAGATTCAGAAATTGCTATCATATCAGCAAAAAGTTCTTGACTGAACCAGCCGTATTTTACAGATAGTTCTTGCAAAAAGGGAATTGTGGCAAGTCCTCCGCCGATGGAGAATAATCCGATTTTAAAGAATTCAAAATAAAGCAATAAAAGGAGTTTCATTTAGTTTTCTCCTTTTTACAAAGGCAATAGATTACTCCGAGGGAAATTCCGAAAATTGAAATGTATACCGGCGAGATTTTAAGAAATAAAGTCGCAATAATTGCACAGATAAGTAATCCCACACACAAAATATCTTTTATCGATTTTTTTAACATTCCCCAAATAGAATAAATCATTAAAGCACAAACTGTAGCTCGAATTCCGGAAAGGGCTTTTTCAATGAAAATATTTTCCAGAAAAAGGTTAAGAATATTGGCGATTATCATAATAATAACGATTGATGGAGTAACAACTCCTAATGTCGCAATTATTCCTCCGGGGATGCCGGCAATTTTGCTTCCGATAAAAGTTGCAGTATTTACGGCGATAACACCCGGAGTGCATTGTCCTATAGCATAATAATTTACTATTTCTTCGTTCGTAGCCCATTTTTTATGCTCTACAATTTCACGTTGAATCATCGGAAGCATTGAATATCCGCCTCCGAATGTGAATGTACCTATTTTTGCGAATGTTAAAAATAGTTCTAAACATTTATTCATTTTATTTTTCCTTTTTGAAGCTTTCTAAAAATAATTGTGCGTCTTTAAGATTGGGGATCTTATTTTCTGACAAAAAATATGGTGTCATTATTTGCAATAAAATTTGTTCAGATAATTCTAAAAGGTATTTAATAGGATCTTTGAAATCCGGAAGTGAAAATGAACATATCCCTTTTTTATCTTTAGCCGCAGTTATATAATTTTCAAAATCGTTATTGTTTTTGATTTTTTCCCACGGAACAAACGGAGAAGTTGATAGAGTAGTACAATTTGATAATTGTTGTTGTACTGCATAATAACGATTTTGACTGTTTTGGCTCCATTCTTGTGAATATTCTAAATTTTGGCGATAATATAATTTTGCATCGTATTGTTCACTGTCGGAAAAATATGAAGCATTATGTATTCTGTAATTTTCATGATAATTCCCTTTTGAATAACTTATTTTGTTATAAAAACCAAAATCTATTCCGGTACAAATGAGAGGAAGTTCTGAAAAATATTTGCCGAAAAATTGAATCATGCTTGTTCCTATGTTACCTGAAGATGTATCCAAACGAGGTAATGAATCCAAATGAAATCCACAAAGCGGTAACAAAGGAAAATCCGAAAATAGAAGCGAGACTGAATTTTTCTTAATCTTAAGTGATGATGTATAATCTTTAAAAAATCTGATTGATTTATTGAAAGTTCCTACAAAATGATAACTGCTGTATGGACTTGTATCCATTGAAAATACTGAATCCGGAATTATTTCATTTTTTACCAGAATAGGAAGAGCAGTATCTGCAGATACGATGTACAAATCAGAACGTTTTCTTTTCAACAACGGAATAGACATATCTAAAGACGGACCGGCACCGCAAACAACGATTGCTTTATTTTCTATCTCTAGCGGTTCTGTATTAAAATATTGCATATCAGAAAGATTAATCAGAGCGTTTTTTAACCATTTTTTCCCAAAAGTCCGTTGGGTTTTTATATTTGTAAATTGAGGATTGAAAACACTTTGTATCCATTGAACAATTTTGTTTGTCTCTTTTACAAACAAATTTGATAATACCGGATGCAATATTATTTGATACGAACTGCATGTAAAATACGGAAAACTTGCCGGTAATTCTTCAAGCGTAATAATTTTTATATTGCCCGAAGGAAATAAGCAATCTAAAGAGATTTCTTCCAAAATTTGCAGTGTAAGTTCATGACAGATACTGATTGCTATTACCGGAGAATGTTTTGCCACAGATGTTAAATGATATAATCCTCCGGCTCCTATAGCTATTACGGCAGAATCCGGCTGAGATGCATATTTTTCACTTTCTTTTAAAGGGAAATATCGGGAATGAAGAGCTTTTTTTTTGTATATAGGAACCGGAAGATTGTCTTTTGACATAACAAATTCCAATTCATTGTCTTTTTGCGGTATTAATTCCAGTAATTTTTCAGAGCAGAATTTCTTGTTTTCTTCTTTCATGTCTTTTTATCCGGTGAAAATAATAAAGTTGCAAACTTATAATCTTTTTTGTTTATTACCGGTAGCATTTTAAAGAAACTTTCTTCCAAAACAGGAAGTTGACCGCAAAAAGTGTTGTACGGTTTGCCTGCAAGGAACAACGGAAGATTTTTCGAATTTTCGAGAAAGTGATTATAATAGACTGACATCGCAGTGTCTGTTTTCAATCTTTTATCTTGATCTTTTATATAAGTCGGTAAACGAGACTCTTCGAGTTTTTTTATTTTATCTTCTATTCCGGATTTATAATCTGATTGGTAAATATATTCAGTCTCAAAAAAACCGCCTTTTATATGAGATGCTCCGTCAATAAAACAAAAATCTTGTCCGAGTAAGATAATTTGTGTATATCCGACTCTTTTTAATATTGAAAATAAGTTAAAAGCAACAGAACCTTCCGGTAGGCTTTTAATGATGTTTGTATTTTCAAATAATTTATTTTCTTTTTCACTTCCGTAGTTAAAAATCAGTGGCTTATAATTTTTTAATGAAAATATTGAAGAACTTAAAGATAATGGACAAAGTAATTCTATAGGTCGATGAAATTTCATAAGGTGATAAAAAGTTGCATATCCGGGATCTACCGCAATTGTATAATCAACAGGAATGCCTGCTTTTTGCAGATACGGCAAACTGGAAGGATAGGCGAACGTCATTACTTTGTTCAGATATGGCTGAATAAATTCTAATTGAGCAGAAAGCGATGCTCCTGCGGCAAATATTACGGCTGGCGGAGCAGCTGAAACCTTTTTATCTAAAAGAATGTGAAAATCTGCAAGCTTATTTTTGTTTATAGTTACGTGGCGAGTTTCAATTTGAGTGAACGCTTTGTCAGTAACATTAGAAAGAGTTTGTTTTATAAGAATATCTTTTATTTTTCTTAAATATTCTATGAAAATATCTTTTTGAGTTTCAATAAACGGCGGCCACGTGATTATTGCAATATTTTCAGAATCTATTTTTAGCTTACAGATTGTATCTTCTAAGTCTTTTAATGTTTTTGAACGGTGAACTTTTGTGTTTTCTTTATTAATCGGAAAATCAACAGGCTCGAAAGAAATAATATTTCTTATTTCAGCTTTTTTATCTAATTCATCATTTATGAAGTTAGCACCGCAAAATGTGATTATGGTTTGTTTTTTGTCTAAATCTGGAATAGAAGTTAAGTAATTATTTGCTTCTTTTTGTGGATTATAAGCGGAGTAGAGTAATTTTCCGTTACATGAAAATGTAACTATACCCCGCTTATTGACGGATTGCTCGTAAATTATTTTATTTTCCATTTTGTGCCATATAAAATAATTCTGCAAAATCTTGAGAATCTTCCGGATAATTTACAGCAGTGTTTGCAAATTCTACTGTACAATCTCCGAAAATCTCAGAAAACATATTTCTAATATCAACAGTAATTTTTTCCAGTAACATAGAAGCAATTTGACTGTCAGCTTCCGGTAAGATTGCGTAAATACTGAAATCGTCAAACATACTTACAAGTCCGTTAGCACCAACAATATTCATTACGATAAACTGAATGTCAGAAATAAAAATATCGATTTTAAAACCTTCAATTTGTTTTTCTAAACTGTTAGTATTAGTTAATTGAATTTTCAAAACTGACAATGGAATGTCAGGTGAAGATTCGATTGTCTTTTGTAAATAGAACAAGATTTTATGATATTTTTCATCAAAAGATTGAAATCTATCATTTTGTGATTTTTCTGTAGGAGTGCTTTCAGGCACATCTTCTTCTGTTTCGTTTATATTTTCTAAAGAAGAAATCTCACTGTTATCAGAGTTTTCAACATTTGGTAATTCTTCGTTATTACTGATTTCAGTTTCTGGAGATTCATCAATATTTATCAACTCTTCAGTTTCACTGTCTTTAACATCCGGCAGATTGTTTTCTTTTTCCATTTCAATAAGAAGACTTTCTGTTTGATACAAGCTATATAAAAGTGCCGCATTTAGTCGACAAACCAGAGACAATGCTTCGATTAGTGCCGGACTAACTTTTTCGTCATTGTGCAATTTAAATCCTGCAAATAATCCAATCATTCGAGAAGCGAAAATATATGGAATTAACAACAAGAAATCTGTATTAGCCAAATCTTCTTCAGATAAGAAATGAGATAAAATTCCTTTTTTATCACTATTTTTTTCAATAAATAAATAACCATTTTCTGAAGTTTCTTGATATAGATTTTCAAAATCAACAGAAAAATGCAGCTTATTTAGTGTTTCATCATTTAAATTCTCGAATTCGCAACATTGGAATTGTTGTTGTGACGGCGAGAATAAAAGTAATGAAGATTTGGAGAACCCGAATGATAATGATGTCATACTATGGAATAATTGCATTGCACCTTTTTCTTGAGGTAATGTGGATAATTCCATAGATAATTGATTTATACATTCAAAGAAATCTTTTTCTTCGGAAGTTACATCTTCTGATTCAATTACGTTTTCAGATTCGTCTTGAAATAAACTATCTTTTTCATCAAATGAAAGTTTAAAATCGTCTGATTCTTTAACTATTTCAGTTGAAGGTTGAAAATCTTCGATGATTTCTTTCGCTTCAAAAATTTCTTCGACTTCTTCGATTTCGTCAATGTCAGCGTCAACAGCTTCAATGCTTTCTTCATCATCTGAAAGTTCTTCAGTAGGCAATTCTACTTTATCATTGCTTTCGGTAATTTCGTTATCGATAGAAGTTTCGTTGTCATCGCCAGCGTCTATTGATTCAATGATTTCTTCATCATTAGAAAGTTCTTCAGTTGGTAATTCAATTTCATCATCGCTAAGAGTTTCGTTATCAATGTCAGTGTCTACTACTTCAATGATTTCTTCATTATCTGAAAGTTCTTCAGCAGGTAATTCAGTTTCATCGTCACTTTCAATAACTTCGTCATTGATAGAAGTTTCGTTGTCATAGTCAGTATTTACAGCTTCAATGTTTTCTTCGTCATTAGAAAGTTCTTCAGTTGATAATTCAATTTCATCGTCGCTTTCAATAACTTCGTCATCATTTTCCGGGATTTCAATATCTAATTCAATGTTTTCCGAAAAATCTTCGTCTATTGTTTCAAGATTGTCAGCGTCTAAATCTTCAATGTTTTCTTCATCATCCTGAAGTTCTTCAGTAGGTAATTCTGCTTCATCATTGCTTTCAATAACTTCGTTATTGCTAAGAGTTTCGTTGTTATCGCCAGCGTCTACTGATTCAGTGATTTCTTCATCTTCAGAAAGTTCTTCTGTTGGTAATTCAGCTTCATCGTCACATTCAATAACTTTGTCATCAATAGAATTTTCGTTGTCATCATCAGCGTC
>JAGANG010000053.1 GCA_017624275.1 Spirochaetales bacterium
AGGATTTACGAGAAAATCACAACAAAAGACGAAAAGTTCGGACGTAAATTGGTGAAACTCCCTGTTCCGGAGTTCTATGTTTTTTACAACGGCAAAGATGACTATCCGACAGAAAGTGTGATGAAATTGTCCGATGCATTCATGCAAATTGACGACTACAGCAAATTGAAAAATCAGCTTGAAAATGCGAATTATCCGCTTGAAATATCCGTGAAAGTGATTAATATTAACGTGGATAAGGAAAACCAGATTTTGAAACGTTGTGAGGCATTGAAAGAATACTCGGAATTTATAGAGCAAGTACGTTTCAACATTGAAAACAATGTTCCGGAGCCGTTTACGGCTGCGATAAAGCAAGCAATCAAGAAAGGCTTTCTTTCTGACTATTTAAACCGAAAATCGACGGAGGTACAAAATATGTTATTGGCAGAATATGATTATGACACAGACATTGCCGTTCAAAGAAGAGAAGCTTTTGATGACGGCGTACAACAAGCCAAGCTTGAAACTGCGAAAGTTCTTAAATCTTCAGGTGTTGAAATTAATATAATAACTAATAGTACCGGACTGTCGCCTGAGGAAATTGAAAAATTATAAAAACTAAATATCGTTAATTCTTTCATAAAAATAAGATATGGTATAATTTCTTTATTAATATTAATCATATGGAGAGCCTAATGAATAATTTAGAAAAAATATGTGACCTTATCAGTAATTCTCAAAAAATTGTTATTTTAACAGGTGCCGGAATCAGTACAAGTTGCGGGATTCCGGATTTCAGAGGTCCAACCGGAATATATAGTTATGTCGGTAAAAAATATAATCTTCCATATCCAGAAGCTGTTTTTGATATTGATTATTTTTATCAACGTCCGCAGCCTTTTTTTGATTTTTCAAAAGAAATATTCATAAATAAACCGCAACCGTCATTTGCACATAAATTTATTGCTGCACTTGAAAACAAAGCAAACAAATTAAACCTACTTGTAACACAAAATATCGATATGCTTCATGAGCTTGCCGGCAATAAGAAAATGATAGCTTGTCACGGGACATATCACACCGCAAAATGTACTAAATGCAAAACCAGATATACTTTAGAGCAATATGAAACAGATTTAAAAAACGGTGAAATTATCAAATGTAAATGCGGTGCCATCGTAAAACCTGATATTGTATTTTTTGGGGAATCCTTACCGGAATCTTTTATAGATTTTTTAAATAATCCTACACCTACAGATTTGGTAATAGTTGTGGGAACTTCTCTTACCGTACAGCCGGCAAGTTTATTACCTATGGCTATCAAACAGCGTTACAATGTTCCCATGATACTAATCAACAAGGATTCTACGCCTTATGATGACAAATTTAATTACATTATTAATGATGACATCGATGAAACATTCAAAATGATAAATAATAATTTGAAATTAATCTGATTTGCCTTAAGGAATCGCAAACCAATTTAACAAATTGCTGACTTCCTGATAATTATTTGGACTCATCAGAAAATTCTGAAATGCCGAATCTTGTAACGGATTCGGCAGTCCCGCTACACTCATGTTTTTTGCTTTGAATCTGTACGCTTTTTCCAAATTTGAAAAGACTTTGTCTTCAACACCGTAAAGTGCATAAATTGAAGCAAGATTATAGTAAAACATAGAATCTTCCGGTAATCTGCAAATCCCTTCATCCAGCAATTTTATCCCCAGTTCCGGTAAACCTACGATATTATAAGCAGACGATGAAATATTTACTAACGTCCTGTAGTCTTCATCTGACAAAACTTTTTGTAATAAATTATTCTTTAATATCGGTTCAAAAATATCCAAAGCCGAAAAAAAGTCTTGATTTTCATAGTAATATTTTCCGAAAACGATCCGCTCATTTATGTGTGGCTGATAATCTTCAATAAGTTTAAAAGACATTAAAATTCGCTGTGAAGCCGGGAAAAAAGAAGAAGCGTTTTCTTGTGCCAATAAAAAGATATTTGCACTCTTATTGTTTTCATTAAGAAAACATGCAAATCCTTTCAGTAAATCACCGTTTAATGTTTCAAAATTATAATAAACATAAGAAATATCATCAATTTCCGTTTGTTCAATAGAAATTATATTATTTTCCTGTGAATTAAAGCTATTTATAAAGTCATTGCAACATTCTGAAGCTGTCTTTTCGATTGTAGAAATATTTAAGCTTCCGGTAATTTTCTTGCCTGCTTCGATTGTTATGTCTCGTTCATTTCCGTTGTTACCGAAAGAATTATTTATCACTGAAAAACCTGATAAATCAACAACTACTCCCCAATTTTCTTTAGGAAGTGAAAAAGATTTGTTTTCATTAGCAAATAAGTGCGAAGAGCATATAAAACTTAGAATAATGAATAAAAATATTTTCAGTCTCATGTGAAAGTTTTATTTCTCCTTCAATTTAAATATTTATAAAATAAATAATATTTTTCAATTTGTTACGAAATCGGACTTTATATCTTTTATTTTTACTTTTGTCTATACATTCGAAAATACTATTTTGACAAGCAACATAATACGGTATATAAACAAGTTTCGGAGATGAAAATGGATAGTGATAAATTGAATCAACAAAAAGAATTTCTTATTAACAGAATTAAAAAGAATGAAAAACAGCTTAGAAAATGGCGTAAGAACGAAAATATTACATGTTGGCGTGTTTATGATAAGGATATTCCTGAAATTCCTATGGTTATAGATTGTTACAATAATGCAATTCATGCCGCCGAATATCGAACTTTTAAAGTTGAAAATGAAAAAGCTCGTGAAATCTGGCTTAATGATTTATTAAAATCTGCCGCTGCAACACTGGAAATTCCTGAAGAAAATATATTTTTTAAATTCAGAAAACGTCAAAAAGGCTTGCAGCAATACGAAAAATTTTCTGAAACTCGCCGCAGAATGATTGTAGAAGAAGGCGGTCTACGCTTTATTGTTAATATGACCGACTACCTGGATACCGGATTATTTTTAGATCACAGAATTACTCGTGATATGGTTCGTTCTATTTCTGAAGGTCGCAGAGTTTTAAATCTGTTTTCGTATACCGGAAGTTTTTCTGTTTATGCTGCCGACGGCGGTGCTGACCGGACTGTAAGCGTAGACTTGTCAAATACTTATTTATCATGGACTGAAGAAAATTTCAGATTAAACGGATACTACAGCGGGAAACAAAAGTTTATAAAAGATGATGTTTTTCATTATCTGAAAGAAGCCCAAAAAAAAGGTGAACGATTTGATTTAGTAGTAATTGATCCGCCGACATTCTCAAACAGCAAAATGTCAAATCATGTGCTTGATATTCAAAAAGATCACGTTCGTTTACTCAATGACATTATGCCGTTATTGACGCCTGATGCCGATGTTTTCTTTTCTACAAATTTTACTCGTTTCAAACCTGATACAGAATCTCTTATGTATACAAAAATAGAAAATATAACAGACCAAACTATTCCGCCGGATTTTCGTAATAAAAAAATCCATTATTGTTATCATTTGAAGAAATAGCTTTTCTTTAAATGAAGGCAAATATTGTCTTAAAATAAAAAAAGTGTACCCCGAAAATTATTTCATTTCGGCGGTACACTTTATTTTTTATAAAAAGCTTTTGTTTTTATTCGTATTCAACAACGTCAATCCATTTTGTCAAAAGCTCTTTTTCTTCCGGCTTATTTTTAACAGACTGAGACGCCGCTACGATAGGAATCCACTTTTGAACAAGTTGTTTTGCAACGTCATTTTTCTTACAAAACAAGTCTACATATTTTTTAGCCAACTCTTCTTTACCGTCAAGCGAGAACATCAAGAAAGTTCTTGCTACATCTTCAAGAGTATTTCCTTGAGTAGCATGAGACCAGTCAATAATGTATTCTTTTCCGTTTTCGGCAATAATTACATTACTAGGGTTAAAATCTCCGTGGCAAACTTTGTCGTAACGAGGAAGAGATTCCAATCTCATCTGTAAATCATAACGAGTCGTAGCATCCAAATCTGCTTCATCAAGTTTACGTTTCATTTTATCACGAATACGATTCAACATAGGAGCTTCTTGTTTGTGAACTAAAGTCTGCAAGTTTACAAATTGTTCCAAATATTCGTCTTCTTTTTCCGGATTTTCAGCCATTAATTGAGCAAGGTTTTTTCCTTTTATATACTCTAATACAATAGCCCATTTTCCGTCGATTTTACAAACTTCAATAATCTTAGGAATATTCAAATTTGTTTCTTCTACTCTTGCTTGATTTAAAGCTTCGTTTAAAACGTTAGCTTTTGAATAATTTTCATCAAACAATTTCACACAATACTCACCGCTTCTGTAAATTACTTTACCCGGTCTTTCTGCTAAAACTTCATCTTTTTTAAAATCCATTACAGCCCTCCTTATTTGCCATAGTATGCTTTTAAATACATTTCTTTTATTTCTGCCATTAAAGGATAACGTGGATTAGCACCGGTACACTGGTCATCAAATGCTTTTTCTACCATATCATCCAATGTATCCAAGAAGTATTTTTCATCTACATCATAATCTTTTATACATTTTTTAATGCCGACTTTTACTTTCAAGTCTTCAATAGCTGCAATGAAGTTTTCAAATTTCTCGTTATCATTTTTTCCTTGAATACCGAGGAAGTTAGCACATTCCACATAACGATCAAGTGTATGAGGATAAGCATATTGTGAGAATGTTCCCATTTTTGTAGGAGCTTCTACGGCATTAAAACGCATAACTTCTGTAATCAAAAGGGCATTTGCTACACCGTGAGGTAAATGATGGAATGCTCCGAGTTTGTGTGCCATAGAGTGACAAACTCCCAAGAACGCATTTGCAAATGCCATACCTGCCATTGTAGAAGCATTAGCCATTTTTTCTCTTGCGATAGGATCTTCTGCACCCTTTTCATATGCTGCCGGTAAATATTCAAAAATATTTTTCATTGCTTTTAATGCAAGACCGTCTGTATATTCTGTTGCCATAATTGATGCATAAGCTTCCAATGCATGAGTCAACGCATCTATACCGGAAGCTGAAGTCAATCCTTTAGGTTGATTCATCATCATATCTGCATCAACAATTGCCATGTTCGGTAATAATTCGTAATCGGCAAGAGGATATTTTTGACCGCTTTCTTCATCTGTAATAACGGCAAACGGTGTAACTTCAGATCCGGTACCTGATGATGTAGGTACTGCAACAAAGTATGCTTTTTCTCCCATTTTAGGGAATGTATAAATACGTTTGCGAATATCCATAAAACGCATTGCCATATCAAAGAAATCTGCTTCCGGATGTTCGTACAATACCCACATAATTTTTGCGGCATCCATTGCAGATCCTCCGCCGACTGCAATAATTACGTCCGGTTCAAACAATTTCATAGCAGCTGCACCTTCTTTAGCAGAAGCCAAAGTTGGGTCCGGTTTTACATCATAGAAACATGTGTATTGAATTCCCATTTCATCAAGTTTATCTTGAATTGGTTTCAAGTAACCGTTTTTATACAAGAATGTATCTGTTACGATAAACGCCTTTTTCTTACCCATAACATCTTTAAGTTCTGATAAAGCAACAGGCAGACAACCTTTTTTGAAATAAACTTTTTCAGGTGCTCTAAACCACAGCATGTTTTCTCTCCTTTCTGCAACTGTTTTAATATTCAATAAATGTTTTACACCAACGTTTTCAGATACTGAATTACCGCCCCATGATCCACAACCTAAAGTTAATGACGGAGCAAGTTTAAAGTTATACAAATCACCAATACCGCCATGTGAAGACGGAGTATTAATCAATACACGACAAGTTTTCATTGCAGCTTGGAATTTTGCAATCTTTTCCGCACCGGTTCCTACATTAATATATAAAGAAGATGTATGACCGTAACCACCGTCAGCTACAAGAACTTCAGCTTTTGCCAATGCTTCATCAAAGTCATCAGCTTTGTACATTGCAAGTACCGGAGACAATTTTTCATGAGCAAATTCTTCTTCGATAGATACTGATTCTACTTCTCCGATTAAAATCTTAGTTGATTCCGGAATATCAAAACCTGCAAGTTTAGCAATAGTAACCGGTTTTTGACCTACAATTTTTGCATTCAATGCACCGTTAATCAAAATTGTTTTTCTTACTTTTTCTGTTTCGTCAGGAGTACAGAAATAACATCCTCTGGCAATAAATTCTTTTTTAACTTCATCATAAATATTTTTATCTACAATAACTGATTGTTCTGACGCACAAATCATACCGTTATCAAATGTTTTAGAATGAATTAAAGAATTTACCGCAACTTTGATGTCACAAGTTTCATCCATAATAACAGGTGTATTTCCTGCACCTACACCTAAAGCCGGTTTGCCGGAAGAATACGCAGCTTTTACCATTCCCGGACCGCCGGTAGCTAAAATAATATCAGCTTCTTTCATGATTGTATTTGTCATTTCCAAAGACGGAACATCTATCCAGCCGATAATTCCTTCAGGAGCTCCGGCTTTTACGGCTGCTTCAAGAACAACTTTAGCAGCTGCAATTGTTGCATTTTTTGCTCTTGGGTGCGGAGATATAATAATACCGTTTCTTGTTTTCAAACAAATCATTGTTTTAAAAATCGCTGTAGATGTAGGGTTTGTTGTAGGAATAACAGCTGCAACAACTCCGATAGGCTCTGCAATCTTTTTGATTCCGAAAGCTTTATCTTCTTCTACTACTCCACATGTTTTAGTATCTTTAAATGCGTTATAAATATATTCTGAAGCATAGTGATTTTTGATAACTTTATCTTCTACAATCCCCATGCCTGTTTCTTCTACTGCCATTTTAGCAAGCGGAATTCTTTCCTTGTTTGCAGCCAAAGCCGCAGCTTTAAAAATTGCATCTACTTTTTCCTGTGAGAAAGTAGCAAACTCCTCCTGTGCTTTACGCACTCTGGCAATTAACTGTTCTAACTCTTCTACATTGGTTACTTGCGGTTGATCCATACATTCCTCCTGAATATTTTTTAACCTTTATTAATGAGATTTACCTCTATAAGTTTACGATGCGTATATTACACAAGAGAGTACATATTGTCAAGTTTAATGTGAAAAAAATAACAAAAACTAAACTCAAAAGTACAACATTTCACTTTTTCCATTCAAAAATATATTTATTTTGTATATTTCCCGGTTATCACCTCATAAATATTTATTTTTCCCAATTTTTACTATATTATATTTCGTTTATTAATTTCAGAATCAAAATTCTATTGTAAAAAAGGAGACAAATATGAATCTTGAAAAAACTTATGATTCCCCATACGATGACGTTGATGTCGGATTGAAAAAATTTATGACCGGTGTGTATTCATGGATGACAATAGGAGTTTTAATTACTGCCGTAGTCGCACTTCTTATGGTAAAAACCGGAGCTGTTTATTCATTATTGAAAAGCAGCATGTTTTTAGTTGTATCGGTAATTGAATTAATTTTGGTAGTATTCTTTGCTATGCGTGTTTGGAAAATGTCAAAAGCTACTGCTACCGTAGTTTATTTGGGATATTCTGCATTAAACGGAGTAACACTTTCATCAATCTTCCTTGTATATGCAAAATCATCAATTGCTTCTACATTCTTTATAGCTGCTATAATGTTCGGAGCGTTCTCATTGTACGGAATGCTTGCAAAAGGTGATCTTACTCGTTGGAGTCGTCCGTTGATGATGGGATTATTCGGTTTAATAATAGTAAGTATATTGAATATTTTCATGAAAAGCAGCGGATTGCAATGGATTATCTCAATCGCCGGTGTTGTATTATTTTCATTATTGACTATTTACGACACATTCAAATTGAAAGAGCAATATCTAACATTCAATTCAAACTATGATACTGCTGTTACCGACAAAGTTGCGATATTCGGAGCTCTTACGTTGTACTTAGATTTTATCAATTTATTTTTGTATTTATTGCGTTTTTTCGGTAACAGCAGAGATTAAATTATTACTCAAAAAAAAATACCGTCGAAATACTCTTTGATTTCGACGGTATTTTTTTATGCTTCAAGCTGAACTTAAATTAAAAACTTTTTCATCAATTCTCGTTTTAGGTCTTCAAATTCTTCGGTAAAAGGTTTCGGCGTACCGGGAATATTCAGTTTCGATGTTTCACCGTTTTTCAAAAGTTCTTCCATACCTTTTTGATTTAACCAATAATAAATTCCCCAATTTATAAAATCCCACTCTGCATTATAATCGTAGCATTCATAATCAATGCAATACAATTCTTTATCACTTGTAAAAATAAAATTGCTGGGAAAATAATCCACATGAATACCGACATCCATAAAACGTTTATTCATATCAAACATTTTTTCAAAATGCCAATCTTCCAAACCGCCTTTTTTACCATAGCCTGTCGCTGCTAATTCGGAAGCACAAATACCGTCAACATATTCTTTGACCAAATAATTATCGTTACTGTTAAATTCATGCAATACCGGAACGCCTCTACCTATTTTACTCATACGCTGATAAGCATACTTTTCACCGGAAAAAATCTCGACTTGTTTATTATAATCACTGACATCTTTATTTAAAACTTTAAGAACATATTTTTTATCAGGCAATGAATCCGTTTTTTCTGCAAGATACGCCGTTCCGGTTTTGCCTTTTCCCAAAATCTTTATAATCTTGTAACCAAACATTTGTTCCATTGAAAATCTCCCTTTTTGATACCAAAACATTTTATATCAAAACTGAAAATTATCACCAACACCTTTGCAAAAAAACACCTCAAAAATCAAACTGCCAGTCTGACTTTAGAGGTGTATAAAACAATACCGTAATTAAAAAATCCTATTGAACTTTTTTGAAAGTTTCATAATTATTATCACCTATTTCAAATTTTGCAGAATCAGCACTTAAATCTTTATATTTAATCTTTAATTCCTTATCCTTGTACTCATAAATAATTTCTTTTCCGTCAATAGATTTTATTGTTCCTTCCATTTTAGATACATTTGTTTCGCCTTCAGATTCATATGTATAAGTACCAATAATTTTATCATCAGTTGTAATTTCATAAGTATACATTGATTTGTCTTTTTTGCATTCCCACTTACCTATTAAACTGACATTTGCGTTATTAGCATCGCCATCTGTATTTGCAGTATCACAACCGCTTAACATCATCATTGCAGCAACGCTTACCATTACCAAAACACTTAAAATTCTTTTAGTCATAAAATGACCTCCTTGCCTATAATAAATTAAGAAAGTTGTAAAAAAAAAAAAAAACTATCAACAAAAACTTGATTTAAAACAATGTTTTTTGTCTATTTACAAAAGTCATTTTTCAACTTATTTATAGAGGACTGTCCAAAAAATATTGTTATGCTGATTTTTTTCAGTATCTACAAGTCAAAGTCAGAGATTCCGAATTCAATTCGGAATAACATTCAAACTTTTACTTTGGACAGTTCCTTTTTTCTGTAAGGATAAATTGTTACATTGCCATAAAAAAAGCCGACCGGTTAAAACCAGTCGGCTAAAATATCTAACTTTAAAAGTTATTTCAAGAAACTGCTCTTTCCGGCAATCTTTTTATCTGCACCGTAATCTTTAGCTGTTTGATTTTGTAATACATAGATTCTTGCATTACCTTTTCCTGAACAGCTTGCAGAAAGAGTTCCGCCTTCGCTTACAGTCTTACTGTCTCCTGTTACAAGGTCAACATAAGTTCCGCCCGGAATTCCTTTAAAGTCTGCACCACCTGAAATTGTTACAAGTACAAAACTATCTACATCATCTTTTGTAAAACGACGTTTGAATGACATTCCACCTGTACAACCTTCAGTTGAATATTGACCTTTTTGTAAAGCAGGAACAGCACGTCTAATTTTATTCAAATCAGCAAGATGTTTTGGAAGAGGTTTTTCCAAAGTAGTTTTTACAGCACCAGAAGCATTTGAATATTCTCCAAAGTCAGTTGCTGTTACATAACCTTCGATGTGGTCACCATAATATGCACGGCCTGTAGAAGCAAGCGGAGCTGCAGGACCTTTATCACAAGGTTGTCCGCCTTGGAATTCTATTTCACTTCCGTAATATAGACACGGAATACCACGGAATGTCCACATATAAGTCATATTTTCAGCCCAAGCATCTGTTCCGCCGCCGTAACGATTATCCATATTCGGACCGTAGTCATGACTGTCTACATAAACAACATTCCATGTAGGGTCATTATAGTAATGGTCATACTGTCTTACATTATAAGCCTGACCTGCATTATCAAAGTTCCAATGCATTGGGAAGTCAATTACATGCATTCCTGATGCTTTTGAATAATCAGGTTCATGATAATTATTACCTTTCAACGCATGGTTATCAGATGTAGGCTGATTATTAGGTCCCTGATTTTTTTCATACTCATAAGCCTCATGAGCAGCCTTCTCATCGTCATCACTGTATGTAGTTCGTTCTTTCCAAGTATAGAACGGAGTAGAAAGCGGTGCAACACCATGATTCCAAACTTCGTTTACACGAGTACAAACTTCACCGAACATATAGAAGTTTTCACCGCCGGCTTCTTTAAATGCAGGGATAAATCTTCTGTTAAATGTATTACGGCTGATATGTTTTACTGTATCAATACGGAATCCATCTACACCCATTTCGATATATCTTGTATATGCGTCAATCAAGTATTTTTGAACTTCAGCATTTTCTGTATTCAAGTCAATACAGTCTTCATGGATTGTACCTGTCTGACAAGTTTCATCTTCCCAGTTTTTAAGCCAGCCTGTATGGAAATATTTTGGATTAAAAAGTGTAAGCTTCGGCCATTGGAAATAATAAAAATCATATTGATTATTCTTAGTTCCCCATAATGAAATCGGATCATCAGCAGTATCCCAAGTTATTGTAGGAGCATTTTCTTGCCACAAGTCTCCGTTATAATAAGTTCTTCCGCTGTTTGGTTCAGGAGTAAGACCGTCATAAACAAAATTAGGATTATAATCATCATAATATTCAGCACCGATACCTTTTCCTCGTTCCCAAGTAATACTTTTACTTCCGTAATATTTTACGCTGAACAAATCTTCAAGCCCATAACGACAAGAGTGATTTAATACGATATCCTGAATGATTTTAATTCCTTTTTCGTGAGCTTTATCAATCAAATCTTGATAAGTTGCCCCTGCAGACTCCAAACGAGGGTCAATTTTATTCATATTCCACGCATGATATCCGTGGAAGTCATAATCACTTCTGTTTAATACAGGAGGAGTAATCCAAATCGCACTGAATCCCATTGCTTTGATATAATCAAGTTTTTCGATTAAACCTTTGAAATCCCCACGCCATGGATAATCTCCGCTGGCTTTATTTCCTGTAGTACCGGAATCGTCCGGACGACACCAACGGTTATTATTTGAATCCCCGTCATAGAAACGAGCAGTCATAAGGAAGTAAATTGATTCTTCACGGAAGTCATTAGACTTTTTCGGTTCCGTAACATTTACGGTAATAGTAGCAGGTTCCGAATCTTTTCCCTCATTATCAGTAACTACCAACGTTATAGTAAATGACATCGGAGAGTTCGGAGCTGTTATTGTAATTTCTTCACCTGTAGTACTTCCTGTATAAGACAAACCGCTGACAGTCCATTTATAATCAACAACCTTTCCGTTTTTATCTTTAGAATTACTTGCGGAATATGTTTTCACGGCACCGAAAGGAATACTGATTGAACCGGAAATAGAAGCAATCGGAGCTGGATTTTCATTATTCGGCGTAATTTGCAATTCTTCTGAATTAGAAGCAAGACCGGCTGTATCATAAACAGTCGCTGTTATTGTATGAGTTCCATTCTTAAGATTTTCTGTATCAAGAATAAAATCTACAGTCGCAGATTTTCCGCTCATAGTAGCAGTTCCGAGAGTATTACCGTCAGCTTTGAATTCTGCTTTTGACAAACCGATATTATCTGTAGCCGAAACAGTTAAAGTTACATTACCGCTGACAGTTCCTGTTTTATCACTGATAAATTCTGTAAGAACCGGAGCTTCATTGTCTTCCGGATTGTATTCAGTCCATTTACTATCTTTGTACCACCATTCACCGACTTCACGAGAAAGGTCTCCTGTTTGACCATCCCAGCCATTTGCTTTTTTAGTAAAAATAATATTTGACTTAACTACATTTAAAGTAATTGTATACCAAGAACTTGATCCCTCTTGAGTCAATGTTTTATGAACCTTTTCTAAAGAAGGATCGCCACTTCCCCATACGTAAGCATTCACATATCCGTCAACATGAAGAATAATCTTATCTGTAATAGGAGCTTTATAATGTAAATCCAAAGAATAAGTTTTACTTGTACCGTCTGCAGCAAAGACTTCAATTTTTACATTTTTATCATTTGATATCTCTTTACTGCTGGAAACTTGAATAGATGTTGCTTTTGTAGCGGTCATATCTTCTTGATTAACAAGAATTTTTGTTACATCACCGCTTACTTCGAATGTCAACTGTGCTGTAATGTCTTTTACATCAACATTCATATTCTTGCTTACACCAACATCCTCTCCGTCAACTTTCAAACCAGAAAGCTCTACATCGCTGTCTTTTACAAGTTTTAATGTATAGTTCCTTGTTGTAACTCTGTCAGCCGCAACAATTGAAATAACAACTTCAGACGGCACGTTTACAGTAGTTCCCGTACATTCTACGTTGTTTATTTTCATTGATGTAATATTTTCAGATTGTGCCGTAGCAACAACTTTTACCCTGAGAGCTTTTGTTGCATATGTCATTATTTCTGTTACATTTACAACAGATACGCCGTCAACAAGAAGAGATTTTAAATTAGCATTATCATCTATTTCATCTTTTCTTGTAATCATGACAGTATAAGTTTTTGTTACACTTGTATCCTCTGCCGTTACCACAATCTCAACCTTATTTTCTCCTACCTTCAACAACACTTCTTTCTCATAAGAAGCAATAGCTTTTGGGTCTGATGTACCGGCAGATATTTTTACCATAGTTACAAAGTTATCTACTTCAGCTTTATACTCTGTAGTATCTTTATCAAACATTTTATCTAAAGGCACATAACTGTCTGATTCAGATGTAATATTGATATTTGCAAGTGTAGCATCATCAGACGGATCTATAGAAGCTCTTTGAATTTTTAATGTATAATCTGTAGTTTTTGTAGGATCATCTTTAGATTTTAAAGATATTACAAATGTATTCATTCCTACATTAAGTGGAACAGTCGCCTCATTCGAATAATTAATTTCAGGATTCAATTCACTCTTAATTGTCACATCAGCATTACCGCTTGCGGCTGTAATGGTAACAGAGTCGTCGGCGTATCCGAGATTAACAGAATATTCTCTTGTAGTCTTTTTAAAATCTATGCTTCCCTTAGAAAGAGTCAATGAATCAAGATAAACACCGTCTTTATCTGCAACATTATAGATTTTTTGTACAACTTCAGATTTACTTTTTCCGTTTACCGCAATTGCTTTTACAACATGATGTCCTGCAGAAAGAGTCAACGGACCGTCATCTTTATCGTATTCAATTCCGTTATTTGCATTTAATTCTACAGTAGAATCTACCAAATAGTAAATATTTGCACCTACTACAGATGAAGTAAATGAAATTTCGGTTGATGTATCAATATCAGTCGTTTCCGGTAAAATTTTCGGTTCCGGTAAAATCACGTTGTATTGCAATCCGATAGAATCAGAATTTTCATAGTTACTGTGATAAAGAATCGCTGTTATTGTACATGATTCTGTTAGTTTGATACCTTTGTTGGGGTCGTAAACTTCAGAGTCTCCGTTTATTTCCGGTGTAGTACCATCCGTTGTATAAAACAAAACTGAGTCAATAGGAGAATATGAAAATTTTATTACTGTTCCATATTCTACATTTCTAGTTGTAATATCTGCCGTAGGAACGGCTAATTTCTTTTTGGCATAATCTACAACTTGAGTTGTAGTCACGTTAGTACATGAAAATACTAAAGCACAAGTTAATGCCAAAATTAATTTGTAGATAAAATGATTTTTCTTATTATCTTTGAACATTATTACTCCTTTACCTTAAATTTATTTTTTTTGGTAAAAAAAGCAATTATTATTCCAATAAGATGTTTCTTTCAGAAGATATCTTTTATAAGAAATTATTCACAAGCGACTACATCACCGGTAACATCACAAGTAAGTTTTACTTCAGTAATTGTACTGTATCGCCCGGACGGACAATAAGAAATTGCCCGAACAACAGTCCCCTCAGGTAATGAAGTCAATTCTTCTGTATACAATGCCGACTCCGGATATTTAGGTTCGCTTCCGTCAAGTGTATAAAAAATCGATCCGTTTTTTCCCGCATCCATTGTCACGTTATAATTACCGTCGTCTTGCAATTTTGCCGATATTGCCGGAGTTTTTACCGGTGGAAACAGACCTTCACAGGAAAAAAGACAAACCGCACATACAAAAATCATCACATTTAAAAACTTTTTCATAATTTTTCCCCATTAAAATCTATACTGCACACCGGTCGCCGATACTTCCCAATGCGGTTTTTCTTTCAATGTTTTTTCAAATTTATATTCATTTACTTTACGGACTATACTGTAAAACATAATCGGTAATGCAAACAATACAATAAAAGTTCCCACACAAAATAATGTCGCACCCACACAGCAATACACCATCATCGAAGGATAAGAAGAGATTCCCACCGAGCCGTCACTGTAAACATTTTTTATTTCGAAAGCCACATCGGTAAACATTTCTTCCGGGAAGTTTTCATTGGGTATAAATCCCATCACAATAGAAGCGACAAGAATACTCAATCCTACAGAGGACGCTGAAATTGAACCGCACAGCAAACCGGTAGTAATTTTCTTTTTCTTGCTAAATGCTTCCATATCAAAATCATTTACTGTTTCGTTATTCGTTTCTGTCGCAACTTTTGAAATATCTTCACTTTCTATTGAAAAAGACGGAACATCATCTGTTCGTTCTTCAACCGTAATTTCATTTGCAAACATTGGTAATGCTATTAATAAAGGTAATAATACAAATAATATTTTTTTCATAAATCCGCCTCGTACTGTTAATTTTGAGTTTTTTTGCCTGTCGGGAAGAAATAAGTAAAACCTATTTCCATTGATGCAGCCGAAAAGCACACATGATATGTTGTACTGAGATTTTTATAAATCGGCGGAATAAAATCAACGCTGTCTTTCATCTGTTCGTCGTTATAAAAGAAATTCTCTGCCGCATTGTAAACCACCGGATTGAAAGGAAACAACTTTTTAAAATTTAAAAAGAACGCCCAATTTTTATAATTTGCATAAGCTCCGATAAAAATATCCGGCGAAAAAGTAAGTGAAATTGTCGGATAATCTTTTTTTCTGTAAGGGCTGTAATAATTGGAAAATTCCGGGCCTATACAAAAACTGAGTCCAAACTGTAAGCCAAAATATTTAATTATTTGCTGACGATACAAAACATCAGCTTTCACTCCTACAAAACAGCCTTCAAACTTATAATTGTATGTACCGCCTGTAGCAATACTGAAAAAATGAGAAAGATTAAACTTATGACCGATAAATCTAAAACCGGGAGCGATATAAAGCCCTTTTATGATATGAATCGGTAATGTAGAATCCGCCACAACGGCAAAACCGCGTCTGTAATATCCGTAACCGATTCCCGTAGATATTCCTAATGACAACTTTTTCCATTGTTCGCCGTCATAGTAACCAAAGCCTGTATCTTTTTTATCATTGACAGTTTGGACGACCGTCTTTTTTTCTGCTTGCATTTGGTTTGCCCAAGTATTTGTCATGGGAACAAAAAGCGTTGCAAGTAATAAACAAATCAAAAAATTATGCTTTTTTAATATCATCAAAACCTACTAATTATTATTTTTTGCCTCTTATATAGAAATTAGATAAGATTGTCAATTTTCAATATTTTGAACACCGAATAAGCCGGTTCTTCATAAGGATGAACTTTTTTTAATGCCGCTACAGCATTACGAATAAATTTTTCCTCACAAATCATTTCCACTTTTATTTCCGGTACTTTTTCCAGTTCGCCCGGTTTACCGATAAAGGGATTACTTGCATTCATCGGTAAAAATTGTCCCATTCCCAAAGTCTGCCAACAACATTGACTGTAATTCCCGAGACTTCCTGCTCCCGCTGCAAAAACAGCTTTTTTAACTTCTTCACAATAATTTTCCGGTACATAAAATTCTAATTTATACATTTTAGATTCCCTTATTTTTTCCAAGGTCTGTTACTGTCGAACCAGCCGTTTGACTGCCAATATTCTTTTTCTTCCGGTGATGAACCCATGCCGTTTTTTTGCATCATACGCATTATGTTAAACATAAACTTTGTTTTGATACCGACACGAACTTTTTTATTTTTTGATAATTCGGCGGCAAGTTTTGTTACGGACTTTTCGATTTTATTTTTTTTATCCGGCTTTACGCTTTCCCAATTCATCGCCTGTACTGCAAATCCCAGTCGACTTATTTTGGGGATTCCCCAATAAAACAAAGTATTAGCAATTTCTTTTGTAACTTTTCCGGCTCCCATTCCTGCCGCCGTAGAAATCACGACAGCTTTTTTATTAAACATTCCGGCATCCGGACGATGAACCATCCAATAATTAAAAGTCAAATCCATGAATGTTTTCATACCGGCAGACGGAAGCATGCAATATGTGGGAGAAGTAAAAATCAACAAGTCAGAATCAAGAATTGCGTCCATAATATTTTGCTTTTGCTGAAAATATGGGCAAGATGCCGGATTTTTAATACATTGATAACAACCGAGACAAAAAATCCCACCTAAATCTTTCGGTAAAAAAAACTCTTTTATATCATTGTCGCCTGCTATTTTATCCGCAAGAAACCGCCCGATATTATAAGAGCTTCCCTTACGATTTTGTCCGTGAACGAGTGCAATTTTCATAGTTTCTTCCTTATAATTTGTATTACAGATTTAAGGTAAAAAATGACCGGCACTCAAATAAAGTCGATACCATTCTTCCCTAGTGAGATTCACCTCGGTAGCTTTGGTAATTTCGTCTAATCGATTAATATTCATCGTACCGGTAATTAATTGAATTTTTGCCGGATGACGCAACACCCAAACGGCTGCGATTGTAGTTTTAGAAACACCGTATTTTTGCCCGATTTCCCACAACACACCGTTAAGACTTCCGTAATTCCCGTTATCAATAAAACAGCCGCTGCCGTTATCACTTTGAAACGGCGACCACGCCTGAACCGTAATATCATTAAGCCGACAATATTCCAATGCTCCGCCGTCACGACAAACCGCTCCGTCAGAATTCATATTCACTTCCAAGCTTTGCGAAATCATTTTACAATGTCCTAGCCCAAACTGCATTTGATTCACAATCAAATCTTGATTAATATATTTTTTCAGCAATTGAATCTGAATCGGACTGTGATTGGAAACACCAAAATGCAAAACTTTCCCTGCTTTTTGTAATTTGTCAAATGCCGCAGCAACTTCTTCTCCATCAAAAAGTACATCCGGGCGGTGCAAAATTAACACATCAAGATAATTTGTTTCCAAACGTTTCAAAATACCGTCCACACTTTGCAAAATATGCGATTCTGAAAAATCATACATTTTACCCGGAACAATCCCACATTTTGATTGCAAAATAATTTTATCACGCCCTATTCCCAAACTTTTGATTCCGCCGGCAAGAACCTCCTCGCACTTGCCGCCGCCGTAAATATCTGCGTGATCAAAAAAATTAAGCCCCAAATCTAAACATCGCACTATAAAATTTTGTAAATCATGCGACGGCATAGACGCCATTCGCATACAACCGACACCTATTACAGGCACTTTTAAGTTTGTCTTTCCTAATATTTGATAATTCATAGCTTTATTTTTTACTAAAAGATTTTTGATATAACAAGCGGAAGTTTTTCTGTTGAAAAGTAATTACTTATAAAATGCTTTTAGTGTATAAGTACGCTGAAATAAATAGATTTTAAGGAGTTATTAATTATGAAAAAACTACTAATATTTTTTTCATTTATTTCTTGCCTAGTCGCTTGTCAAAACGATAATGAAACAATTAATAAAATTACTTATGAAAAAAATTATGAATTCGTAGTAGATGTACCAGAAGTTAATAAAAATACAATTTTTGATTCTATTTCAATTTGGTTAAATTCTGAATTTCCAGAAAAAGATATTAATTCAAATGACAAAGCAAAAAATTTTGCTCAAACTTTTATGGCATTAGATTCTCCGGGATGGGCAAATACTTTTATTGACCATAAACAACAAAATATAAAAAATGTAACAACAAATAACCCTGATTTAAATATTTTTGAATGTTCCATTAAAAATATTGTTATAGAAACACAAAATGAAAAATGGGGAGCCGGTGGGCGATGGTTAATAGCAAATGCAAACATCATGATACAAATTAAAGACGAAAAATATAGAATATTATGGAAAAATGTCACTGTAAATGAACTCAAAATTGGTTTTTACGGCAGAAACACGTGGATAAAACCTCAAACTACAATTGAAGAAAAAACTTACGGAAAACTGATTACTATACTCGAAAGTACATCAAACAACCTTAAAGAATACGTTAAAAAAATTAATAACGACTGGTAATTAATTTCATACCGTTTTTATTAAAAAGGGACTATTCAAAATTTTAGTACATAGCGTCATTCCGAACTTATTTCGGAATATCAAAGCTATATACTGTATAGATACTGAAATAAATTCAGCATGACGATACTTTATTGAATAGCCCCTTATTTTTCCCCCGCCTATAGCACAATCACATTTCTTAACGATTTACGTTTTCATTGCGACCTTTTATTGTTCCTTTTTTACTTCGTGAAACATAATTGTATTTATCGTCTTCTTTATAACCATATTTGTCCGAATAGCAATATTGCATTTCTTCATAAAAATAATCACCGGAATCATTGTCATCGTAATAGCGATACTCTTCTTTCCCCACCAATTGATTGTCAGTTTCTACATTATTGTAGAAAGCAACATTTTGTTTGTACTTTTTGTCTTTGTATTTACCGTAAGTATAAACCGTATAATTTTGGTCTTTGCCGTCAGATACAATGTGTTCTTTTATCACATCGCCGGCTTCGTCAAGTTCATATTCAGCAATTTCGCAAGAATCTTTTGTATCATCTTCTTTCAATAAAAAAGTTTCTTTTTTATAAGATTTATCGCCGGATATTCCATAATAATATTGCGTAAAATATTTTTTTGTCACATCATCAGTGTCGTCATCATCTACATCATGATAATTTATTGTCGTAATATCATTGATTCTGCCGGATGTTGCGTCATATTGATAAGACAACTCTTCTGTTAAATCTTGAAATTCGTCATCATAAAAATATTCTTTTATCAGATGTGTATTTTCATATTCTGATTTACAACAATTAATAATTTCACCGTCTTCTTTTTCAATGTACTTAATTTCATTATTGTTTATTGTTTTTACAGCCTTATACAGTTCTTTTCCTGCGGTGTCATAAGTTTTCTTTTCCAACAATTCTGTTTTTCCGGTAATGCTATTATTTGCATATTTCAAAATCTGACTTCCGATTTTTTCTTTTTGTTCAGTGTCGTTATTGTAAACCGTTACTTTTATCTCTTTCGGATTATTACTGTCGTATGCACAATATTCTTCCAATTTCCCGGTAGAATCATAACGCCACGACTCTATGGGTAAATCATCAGCATTTCTTTTTTCAAGATATCGATAAAACGGAATAGAATTATCCAGTTTTTCAACAGTAATTTCTTTTTCTTCATCTGTGTTATTTTTCTTTTCAACTTCACAGGAAATTAAAATTCCAAACAATAAGCAAATATTTATAAATAGTATATTTTTATTCATACATTCCTCCGTTATTTATTTCCGGCACATCGATATACAACTAAACTTTTTTCGCCGAAGTCTTTCTTGTACAAATTCTTTATTAAACTTAAAGATGTGTCGGAATTAACACCGAATTCACATTCTGCACTAAAAATCTTTTCCGGTGATTTTGTAAGTGAAGTTTTAAAATCTTTATCAACTTCAAATGATAACTGTGCGTCAATATTGCCGCTGGCTCTTGCATACGGCTCAATTTTCGCTTTTACTTCGGCTATGCTCAAACCTAAAACCGAAAAATTGAAGTTTATTCCAAACATTTGTTTCAAACCTGTCGATTCCGAAGCCTCTATCACAACACTTTCACTCGATTCAATTTTAAAATCTCTGGTCACGCTACATTTTGTCGGTAAAGGCAACTTAAACCATCTTCTTTCCAAAATTGCGGAAAAAGCGACCTCGCCATTTATTTTTTCATTCAATTGAATTTCTGCTTTTATTGCTCCGGTAGCCGAAGTTTGAGTAACTATTTTGGTGTTTATTTTTAAAACTTTGTTGGTTTCATTAAAATCTGTCAGTGTTATTTCATCAGATTTATATTCATTAGAAATAGTAGCCTCTAATTTTGTAGAAGTCATTCCCAATTCAAAAGCTGTACCGATTTTTATTAAACCTTTTTTATTTTTTACCGGAATATCAACAGTCGCAATCAAATCAAGCGATGCATTTAAATTTGTTTCAAAAGACACCTGTCCTACATTGTTGGAATACTCTTTTCTCACAGCCAAACTTTTATTAAAAATTTCACCGCGACTGTTTGCCATATCATCAATAAGGTTTATTTTGATATTTTGCTCAGGAAAAAAATACGACTCCATAACATCATAAAAATCCGGGTGTTGTGTATCAATAACTATTTTGTTTGCAAATCTCTTAATCTCCGTAACTTTTCTCGCTAAACTTTCATCAGCCGCATCAAAAATAACTATATCACCCGGTTGCAAATCCATTAAATTAGCTGTTACAAACTCTCCATTTTTCTCGGATAAATTTATTCCCTGGATTGAAAAATCGGCTACCGTAGATTCATAGACTATTTCTGAATTATTTACAGCCACAATTTGCGGCAAAAGTACAAATGTAATCAAAGAAACAAATATTGATAGAACAATTTTATTATTCATAATTTTTTACCTCCGATATGTCGTTTAATTTTTTAATTTTTTTATCCATGTATTTCCGTTTTCATCAGTCGAAATTATTTTTTTCACATTGTTGCTTTCATCTCGTTCGAAAACGCTCTCAACTTTTTGCTTATTTCCTCGTGAATTAGTATGACTGACTGTCTTTTTGTTTATTTGTCCGTCACCACGAGAATATTCATATGAAAAATAAAATTCTGATTTTCTACCTAAATTTGAAGTTTCATTGATACTTTGTACCTGACCGTTGTTGTCATAATTGTAAATTCTTGTAGTCACTCTTCCTGCCATGTCAATAAAATCATTTCGCTTGATTTTATTATCCGTATCCAAATAATAAATACTTTGCCCGACATCACTGTTAATAACAACTTGAAACAGGTTTTCATCATTTTGGTTTGCATTTTGTACTTGCGTACATCCTACCGATAACAAAAAAAGAACTGTAGATAAAATAAATATTCTGTAAATCATATTACCTCCGTTTGATTTATTAAACTCAATAGTAATTAAGTATTAAACAAAAAGTAAAATAATTTACTCAATATTTTTTAATATTTAACAGAATAAAAAAAGGACTGTTTGGAAAACCAAACAGTCCAACTTGCAAATAAACAGTTCTGCATCAAAATTACTTAAAACTTCGACACATATTTTAAAGGATTACTAATTTAACGAATACTTTGATAATTAATCTCAAATTTCTTCATAAATAATTTCATTTTTTTTCGGTTTATTATCTGAAATCACAATTGATTTTTCTAATAACTTCTGTGCAGTCTCAATATCGCCCTCATTATAAAACAAAGTAAATATAGGTTCATCTTTTACAACCGAATCGCCTACTTTTTTTAACACTTCAATTCCGGCATAATGATCAATCGTGTCTTCTTTTGTTCGTCGTCCGCAACCTATGTAAATCGAAGCGATTCCCACATCGTAAGAATTTATTTCTTCTATGTATCCGTTTTTTTGTGCATAAATAGTTTTTGAATATTTATAAAGCTTTTTAGGATTTATCACATAATCAATATCGCCGTCTTGATGCTCTATATTTTGCAAAAACAACTTAAATGCTTCGCCGGAAGCTACAGCTTTTTTTGCCATATCAACAGCTTCTTCCATTGTCGCAGCCTTTTCTGATAAAACAATCATCCAGCCGGCAAGCCTGTAAGTCAATTCCATTAATCGCTCATCGCCATTTCCTTGCAATGCGGCAGCACTTTCCAATAATTCGTTATAATTTCCTATTGTACGCCCCAAAGGTTGATCCATATCACTTATTACAACTTTTATTTTCAGACCGGCAGCCTTTGCCGTTCCCACGATATACTCTGCCAATTTTTTTGCATCATCAATATTTTTCATAAATGCACCGCTGCCGCATTTTAAATCTAATACGAGAGCATTACTTCCTTCTGCAATTTTCTTTGACATAATCGAAGAAGTTATCAATGGAATAGATTCAACAGTCCCTGTTACGTCACGCAAAGCATACATTCGCTTATCCGCCGGGACAAAATCTTCCGTTTGCCCCATCATTACATAACCATCATCTGCTAAAATCTTGCGAACCTCTCCCTCAGTCAAAAAAACTCGATATCCGGGAACAGATTCCAGTTTATCCAAAGTGCCGCCGGTATGCCCAAGCCCTCGACCGCTCATCATCGGAATCTTACAACCGCAAGCAGCAGCTATTGGAGCCAACAACAAACTTACTTTATCACCGACTCCGCCGGTAGAATGTTTGTCCACTTTTATTCCTTCAATTTCCGGGAAATCAAAACGTATTCCGGAAGCAATCATTGCATTAGTCAACTGCCAAGTTTCTTCAAAATCTAATCCTTGAAAAAAAACAGCCATCAAAAATGCCGAAATCTGATAATCAGGAATATCTCCGGAAACATACCCAGCAATTAATTCTTTGATATCCTGTTCTTGCAACTTTTCCCCGTTTCTTTTCTTTATAATATAATCAACAGCTCGCATTTTTACCTCCGTACTTAAATTTGAGTATAAAAAAAGTGTACCGCAAAATCGGGTACACTTCTACATTTTTTTTAATTATCATCCTCTTCATCTTCTTTGAACTTCTTCTTTCCGGCATTCCAGAATAATAACGCTATCAACAGATTTACTACAGCGACTATTAATACGGAAAAGAATAGTTTTAAATGCAGAAAATCTCGAAAAACTTCTACAATCATAACATTCAATGCCAGCCAAAAGAAAAAGAAGAAAAATAATCCTAAAATAAAATTAACTCCGCCGATAAGATATTTTTTTATCTTATTAACGAAACTATCCGTAACGCTTTTAACAAAAGTATTCGCACTTTTCTTTATAAAGCCTACTAAAGGATTATAGAGGAATCCCAATTTATTTTTTCTTGCCACAATGTTTTCCTGTCAAAGAAAAAATAATTCCGGTAAAAAATCCTATAACTAAAGAAATTCCTACAGTAAGAAAAACATTTTCTTTCAATTTTGTTTCGGTTTCAGGTAAATAATCGTTTTGAATCATTTCTTTCAATTCTGAAATTTTTTTCTCTACATCATCTTTTACCTGTTTAATAGCATCTTCAAACAACTTATCTTTTTTTTCTTCAGCCATTTTTCACTCCTATGTATGAAATTATTTTTTATCAAAATTTCGACGTTCAGTATGAACTTCTCGTCTACTGTTTCTTTCACCCTTGTCGTGATTGAAACGTTCTTTAGGACGACCGGCATTTGATGCTCCCGGTTCTTCGTCTAAAATCATAGAAAAATTCAATCGTTTTTGAGAATCAATTTCCATCAATTTTACTTGAATAGCCTGTCCTACTTGTACTACATCAGTAACTTTTTCCACTCTCGTTTTAGCCATCTTAGAAATATGAACAAGTCCTTCTTTACCTGGGAAAATCTCTACAAACGCACCGAAATCCATCAAACGTACAACTTTTGCATCGTAAATCTCGCCGACTTGTGGGTCGTTGATAATTCCATTGATAACTTTTTTAACAGCATCAAGATTTTCTCTGATTGTTCCGGAAATATTTGTAGTTCCGTCGTCTTCAATATTAATAACAACTTGATAATCTGCACACAATTGTTTGATAACTTTACCTTGTGAACCAACAACCGCACCGATACTGTCTACCGGGATAGTAATTGTTTCAATTTTAGGTGCATATTTTGACAAATCTGCTCTAGGAGCCGGAATAGTCTTGTACATCAAATCAAGGATTACATTTCTTGCTTCATGAGCCTGACGAATCGCACTTTCCACCATTGGGTAAGTCAAACCTTTAATCTTTGTATCCATTTGGATTGCAGTGATACCTTCGTATGTTCCGGTAACTTTAAAATCCATATCGCCGCTAAAGTCTTCCTGACCTTGAATATCTGTAATAGTAAGGAAGTCATCATCTGTTTCGCCTGTAATAAGACCGATAGAAATTCCGGCAACGTGAGATTTGATAGGAACACCTGCATCCATTAATGCCAATGAAGACGCACAAGTTGATCCCATAGAAGATGAACCGTTTTGTCCCATAACTTCAGAAACTAAACGTATAACATAAGGGAATTTATCTGCATCAGGAATTACAGGTACCAAAGCCTTTTCTGCTAATGCACCGTGACCGATTTCACGTCTTCCCGGACCGTTCATTCTTCCGCATTCACCTACAGAGAAAGGCAATGCCGAATAAGCATGCATATAGCGGCGTTTTTCTTCACCTTCAAGCCCTTCGATAATCAATTCTTCACCCGGAGCAGCAAGAGTTAAAATATTTAAAACTTGAGTTTCTCCACGTAAAAACATTGAGCTACCGTGAACTCTAGGTAACACACCTGCTTGACATTCAAGTTCTCTGATTTCATTAATTTTTCTACCGTCAAGACGGCGGTGATCTCTTAACAAATGGTGACGCACTGTCTTTTTGAAAACATAATCCAATGCTTCACTGATAGCTTTTTTATTTTCTTCAAGCTCTTCTTCAGTAAATAAAGCGAAAACCGGCTCTTCTACGTATTTATCATATTCTTTTCGATAAATAGACCCGTCAGCTTGTCCTTTAAAGAACAATTCAATTTTTTCATCAGCTACCGGTTTGATTTTTTCTACAATCGCCATATCAACTTCTTTTTCAACATAGTCGATTTTCTTTTTACCGGCTTCATCCTGAAATTCTTTCATTGCTTTAGCAATTTCGCCCAACGGAGCAAAAGCTGCTTTGAATCCAGCAAGCATATCATCATCACTGATAATATTCGCTGCAGATTCTATCATTATAATCTTGTCTGCATTTCCTCCGAGAACAAGCTCAAAATCTTGTTTTGCACATTGTTCAATTGTTGGATTTACAACCAATTGACCGTCTACTTTACTGATTCTTACTCCACCGATATTACAATCAAAAGGAATATCACTTACAGCCAAAGCAGCAACTACCGCAGTAAGTGCCAATACATCAAGCGGTTGTGTATTATCAACAGCTAAAACATTAACTACAATTTGTACTTCTCTTGTCAAATCTTTAGGAAACATCGGACGAATAGAACGGTCGATAATTCTTCCTTTTAATATAGCTTCGTCACTCGGACGTCCCGGACGTTTTGAAAATTTGCTGCTTTTTAATTTTCCTGCAGCATATAAGTTTTCCTTATATTCAACTTGCAATGGGAAAAAATCCAAATCATTATTTTCCGGTCCCATTGTCGCAATCGCTTGGATAACATTTTCTCCTGATTGCAAAGTAATGCTTCCATTCGCTTGGAAAGCATATTCTCCGGTTCGGACAATCATTTCTTTTCCGTCAACCGTGAATCTTTTTTCTTTAATTGTTCGCATTTTTACTCCTATTTCTTCCTCAAAATTACGAGCATTATAAACAATTTTTTGATGTGTGTAAAATGAGGAATTCTATTTTCATATTTATAATGACACTTCTTATTTAAAAACTTTTTATTAATCTAAAAATAAAAAAGAACTGTCCAAAAAGTCTTGCCATGCAGATTTTATTTCAACATCTACACTAGACATTGCACTTTCTTCCGAAATAAGTTCGGAATAACACTGTGACTTTCACTTATTGGACAGTTCCTTTATACAAATCTATCAAAGATTAAATTCTTAATATATCAAGATACGCTTGTAAATCTTCCGGCAACTGACCGGTTGCATCTTCATATTTACGATATTTAGCTTCAAGAGAACGTACTGTTCTGTTTGAAATATTATTATATCGATTATTTAAATCTTCAAACAGCGGAAGATGGCACAATCTGTCTCTGATATGTTTAGGGAACGGAATATAACGATAGAAAATTTGACGAACGACTTTATTAACTTTTGCTACACCGTCTTTTTCATATAAAAGCCATTTTTCATAAAAATATGCAAATCTGTCTCTGTCCATTTTTATTTTATTGAACAACATTTTTATATCTTCTTTGGCTTCAATAGAAAGTTCATTCATCTTGTGATAATACTGAGAAAAATCATAGAACGCACCTACAAAGCCGCCTTCTACCGGATCCATCCAGTTAGCTCCGGCAATCAATTTATTTAATTCCCAGCGGAAATGAGCAAAAGATTGAATCAATGATTTTTCCTGCATACCGTTAAAAATAGTAGGAATAATCAATCTTGCTCGTGAATGACGTTGATTATTAACCATTTCTTGCCACAATTGAACACGTACCCCCGTATTCGGTACAATAATCAAATATGGTTTTACTTCTTTTGTAATCAATTCGCTCTTTCCTGGAATTTTCCATGTCAACTCACGGAAAAATAATGTCGGATCGGTTGTATTAATCTTTTTAATTTCCATATTTAAATGCTTAGGAGTATTCAACAGATTAGAAAGATTTCCTTTGATTGCATAAGAAGTCAAAAATGGAATATACGCACGAGGGCTGTCAGAAGTTATTCTCATAGCTTCTTTAAACATGTTGTCAATTTCATAAGTAACACGTTTTTCCGGAGAATCTACAAATTCGTTACCTCTGCCGGCATTGTGACGCATTGTCTTAATATAATCCTCTCCGTTTAGTGACAATCCCGGAACTTCTTCTTGTTTATAAATTCTTTCCAAATAATCAACTGCCGTCATTATCGGATAATCAATATCTGTCGGATTTTCAAAAAAATGTATTGCATTACAAAGCCCGTCAATATGATTGTCGTCCAACAAATCTTCACGAATAAATCCAAAATAAATAAACAATTTTACAGCCAACGGAATTTCGGCTTTATGTTCAAAACAACGAAATACAATTCCGGTAAAAAGTTCAAAGAAATCACGTTGCAATTCTTTAATAATTCGTCGAGATTCTTTTTCTGTCGGGTCTTTAAAATTAATTTTTTCAATTTTTGCAAAATCCCCTTCCATTCTTTCAGCAACTTCTTGGCTGACTCCGGAGAAAGCAATAATTTCCTGCATCCCATTTTTTAATAACGGACGGAATTCCGACGGCTTATCATCTTCTTTAGCTTCCGTTTCAAATTCATCCATATCAGGTTGTTTTGGAACAGACTTCATAAAATCACGCAAAGAAGCTGTTAAATTTTCATACGAATGACCGCCGTTTTTTACATAAAGATTTTCAATATTCTTTATTACGGTAGCAACACCTTTCAAAATCGTCGGCTGTGCGTTATGAAATACCAACAGCTCACTTCCCAAGTTTAACAATCTAAACAATTGAGACGCCGGATCATCATATAAAAAGTCCATACGACGTTGAATCTGTTTTTGCAATTTTGCCACATCACCGGCTATTTTTTGAGTAATCGCCGCCAGACGTTTATAAATATATTGGAATACGGAAATCTGATTATGAATAATTTGTTGAAATGCACTCGGATTAGCTCGCACTATAACATTGGCAAATTCCAATGTTTCCCAATCATATTTTTCCTTTACATTCTCTTCTTCCGAATAAACTTTATCCAACAATTGAGAGTTATCAACCAAAAGAAAAGACGCATCTATATCAGTAGGGATTTCACCGCCGGCACTTTCAAAAGTATTAAAAAGTTCATTCGAATTATCATTTTCCAAAGCACTTGATAAAATTTCAATGTTATCGGTAAACTTATCAATCTCACCGATTAACTTATTTTGATAAACATAACTTTTTATATTATGCATACAAAAATCTTTCATGCTTAATAAAATATTGCCGGCAATTTGCGGAGCTTGTTTTAAAAAGTTCAACACATCATCCGCCGCTAATTTAAAAACAGTTACATCACATCCAGTTTTGGCAATATAACTGTTTCCGATTTCTTCTGAAAAAAGAAACTCTCCGCCCAGTATAGACGGAACAGAAATCTCTTTTAATGATTTACTCTTTTCTATTATTTCAAAATCTAAAAATCCCTTAATATTTTCTGTACATTGCTTAACTTCTACAATTCCTTTTTTTAAAAATAAGATATTCGTAGAAACACTTCCCTGCAAGGCTATAATCTGTCCCGCATCATAATGTACGGTATCCGATTGGTATTGCACTGCTGCCATTATAAAATCCTTTTATTCGCTTTTTGAAATTATTCGGAATATATTAACAAAAAAAATAAAAAAATGTTTACTTGCCAAAATTTTTATCAAAAAAAAATAATAATGTATTTATTTCATAATTATTCTCAGTAATTTTAAAAAGCCCTCACCATACGGCGGATATCTAAACGGCAAATCTCCAAAAAATCCTTTATGAAGTACACTTTTTTTATGACTGAATGTTTCAAAACTGTTTTTGCCGTGGTAATTTCCCATTCCGCTGTTTCCTACACCGCCGAACGGCATATAAGGTGTAACCAAATGAAGTATTGTATCATTTATGCATCCGCCGCCGTACGGAAGCATTTTTACGATTTTGCGTTGTTTTTTTTTATCAGCCGAGAAAAAATACAATGCCAACGGACGTGGTCTTTCCGTTACAAATTTTATCACTTCATCTATTTCATCAAAAGTTATTACCGGTAATATAGGCCCGAAAATTTCCTCTTGCATCACAGATGAATCTAAACTTACATTATCAATAATCGTAGGAGCTATTTGCAAAGTTTCAAAATTAGTTTTTCCGCCGCAAACAATTTCTCCGTCTTTAAAATATTCGCACAATCGCATAAAATGACGTTTATTAATGATACACGGATAATCTTGATTTTGTTCGGGAGAATCCGTATAAAAATTGCAAATTTCTTTTTTTATTTCAGATAACAATTTTTCTTTTATCGATTTATGTACAAATAAATAATCCGGAGCGACACAAGTTTGTCCGGCATTAATAAATTTCCCAAAAACAATACGTTTAGCAGAAACCGAAATATTTGCAGTTTCGTCCACAATACACGGACTTTTACCTCCGAGTTCCAATGTTACCGGAGTAAGATATTCTGCTGCAGCCTTCATCACAATTTTACCGACACTAGGACTTCCGGTAAAAAATATATAGTCAAATTCTTCCTTTAAAAGTGATTCACTTACAGTTTTATCACCTTCCGCAACATTTACAAATTCTGGAGCAAAACATGATTTTATAATTTTAGCTAAAACCTTTGATGATGCAGCAGAATCTTCAGCCGGTTTGATTACAGCACAATTTCCAGCAGCAATTGCACCTACCAACGGCATTAATGCCAACTGAACCGGATAATTCCACGGAGAAAGAATTAACACTACACCGTAAGGTTCATAATAAATTTTCCCGGCAGACGGAAAACTGAGTAATGTCGACCGAACTTTTTTATTCTTTGACCACTTTGATAAATGTTTTAAAGCAAAGCTTATTTCTTCCAATACCAATCCGATTTCTGTTGAAAAAGCTTCTGCCGGAGATTTGTTCAAATCTACTTTTAATGCATCAAAAAGTTCTTTTTCATGATTTTTTATTGCACAATACAATGCTTTCAATTGGGCTTTTCGCCATTTCACATTACGAGTCATTCCTGTATTAAAAAAAACTCGTTGTTGCATTAACATTTTTTTATATTCCATTTATCATTCTCCAAAAATAAAAAAGCTAACGAAACAAATTCGCTCTACAAACTGTTTTCGTTAGCTTTTTATTATATTTTTATTCCCACTCGATTGTTCCGATCGGCTTTGGTGTCAAATCATAAACAACACGATTTATTCCTTCTACTTCTGTAATAATTCTGGCTGTAATTTTATGTAATACAGAATATGGAATTTCTTCGATTGTCGCAGTCATTGCATCTGTTGTGTTTACCGCTCTCATAATTGCCGGCCAGCCTTCATAACGTTTTCCGTCACGAACTCCGACACTTTTAAAATCCGGTACAGAAATAAAATATTGCCAAACTTTTCCGGCAAGTCCCGCTTTATCAAATTCTTCTCGTAAAATAGCATCAGCTTCACGTAAAGCATGCAATCTGTCACGAGTGATAGCTCCCAGACAACGAACTCCAAGTCCCGGTCCGGGGAAAGGTTGTCGATAAACCATTTCTTTCGGCAAACCTAAAGCGTCTCCTACAACACGCACTTCATCTTTGTAAAGCAAGCGAACCGGTTCTACAAGTTCAAATTGCATATCTTCAGGTAATCCGCCGACATTGTGGTGAGCCTTTACGCCGTCACTTTCGATAATATCTGGATAAATAGTTCCTTGTGCCAAGAAAGAAATTCCTTCCAATTTGCGAGCTTCTTCATCAAATACTTTAATGAATTCTCCGCCAATAATCTTACGTTTCTTTTCCGGCTCAGCAACATCTTTTAATAAATCTAAAAATCTGTCTGTTGCATCAATGTAAACAAGATTAGCATCAAGCTGATTTTTAAAAACTTCTACTACCTGCTCACTCTCGCCTTTACGCATTAATCCATGATTAACATGAACACAAACGAGTTGTTTTCCGATAGCCTTAATCAGCAATGCAGCAACGACAGAACTATCCACACCACCCGATAAAGCAAGCAAAACTTTTTTATCTTTTACTTGTTCTCGAACAATAGCGACTTGTTCTTCAATAAACTTATTTGCTAATTCTACAGTTGTAATTCTGGTCATATCATCTGGTCTTTTATTAGGTAAATCCATTTTAAAACTCCTACGTTTTTTTATCACATTTTAGTATTCTATGAAAAGTAATTTCATATATTTTATTTAGTTGTTTATACAATTTCTTCGTCGGTAAACATAAAAAATGCCACCCAAATAATTGAGTGGCATACTGATTTTAACCTTTCATAAAAGTCTCATTAATTATATCTGCATACTTATCTGCAATATAATTGCGTTTCATTTTTAATGAATTAGTCAATTCATCACCTACTTCAAAAGGTTTTGAAACTACTGCTACATATTTAATAGCTTCACATGCTTTAAAGCCGTTTTTCATATTTACTTTAGATCTGATTTCTGAAACCAGTTCATTATTTACTTCTTCGGAAGCACACAAAGCTTCGTAATCATCAGTTTGCAATCCGACATTCTTTGCCCATTCTTTTAAATTTTCGGCATGAGGTATTACAAGTGCCGCAAGATATTTTTTATCCTGTCCCACCAGCATTACACTTTGAATCAAATCGCATTCTAATATCTTTTCTTCAATCGGTGCCGGTTCTATGTTTTCTCCGCCGGTAAGAACGATAGTTTCCTTCGCTCGTCCTACAATCTGTAAGTTTCCGTTAAGAGCCAAACGTCCTAAATCTCCGGTATCAAGCCAACCGTCTTTTATTATCTTTGCTGTCACTTCAGGCATTTTATAATACCCTTGCATTACTATTTTACTGCGAACGTAAATATGACCTTTTTCGTGTTGATTTTCCAACGGCTCAAAATTATCATTACCTATCATCAATTCTACACCTGGTATCGGTCGACCTACTGTACGAGGCACCAAATATCCCGGAGTTCTTACACAAATTACTGGAGAAGTTTCTGTCATACCGTAACCTTCAAGAACATTAATATGTGCCGCATTAAAAAAGTCATCCATATAATCCGGAAGTTTTCCGCCGCCTGAAATAGGCACATGTAATTTACCGCCGAGAATTTTTCGTATCTTAGAAAAGATTAAAAGATCTCCGATTACATCCGGAATAAACAACAATATCATTTTGAAAAAACTTGCAATTTTAACCTTTAACATACGTCCGAACGGCTGTTTTTCAAAATATGCAATCTCATTACTGAGGTGTTTTTTGCTGTTATAATAAATAATTCCTATCTTTTGGAAAAAGCAAAACATTTTGTACAATGCCGGTTTTGCCTTCATTTTAGTTACCACACCGGTGTACAAAGATTCCCAGATTCTCGGAACAGAAACCATATAAGTAGGTTGAATTTCTGTAAGCATCGGAAGTAAATGTTTTGAAATAGGCTTAGAATATGCCATAGAACCGCAAGTTACAATAACAGCATATTCGATAGTCCGTTCATACACATGCCAAACCGGCAAAACAGAAACCCATCTATCTTTTTCTGTAGGGAAAAGAACTTTCAACATGCTATAAATATCAGTTAAAATATTTCCGTGAGAAAGCATTACTCCTTTAGGAACTCCAGTTGTTCCGGATGTATATATAATTGTAGCCAATGTATCTTCATTAAGATTTTTTCTGATACTTTCCAATTTATCTTTTAATGAGTCATACTTTTCACGACCATCATCTATCAATTGGTCAAATGTATAAAGAGCTAAATTCTGAGGTATTGCAGATGTCACATCTTCCGGCAAACCTGTAAGTAAAATCACTGATTCTAATTTAGAATCACTTTCAAGATTAGAAATAATTCTGCTTGCCTGAGTAGGATTCTCGGCAAAACAAACTTTTGCATCACTGTGCTTAATTATATAAGCAACTTCGGAAGTAGTAGAATCCGAACCTCGGGGAACATCAGCCGCACCAAGCGACAATATAGCCAAATCTGTAACAATCCATTTCCACATGTTATCAGAAATAATTGCCACTTTATCTCCGTTGCGAACTCCTAATTGATAAAGACTTGTAGATAAATATTGAACAAGTGAACGAATTTCCGGATACGTTCTGTTTATTAAAATATCTTTTTCTTTATATTGCAAATACGGTTTGTTCGGAAATGTATCTGCAGCATAATAGAATGCTTCTATTAAACTAGAACTTTGAGGGAAAGATCTTTTTGCCATGAAAAGAAAACTCCTGTTATTTGATTGTATTTTGAAAAAAGCATTATTTAATCTTAGCTTTTCATCTTAGTTTGAATGAGGTGCAGTATATCACACTATTCTAAAACGGTAAATGAAACTTTTTTACATGTCATAAATGTAAAAAACAGAAGTTTTCTTTTTATCAAAAACTTCTGTTTTTTTTATTTTTTATTATTCGACAATTTCTACCAACACCGGATTACTTGCAGTGTTGAATGTTGCCTTTCCGCCGCTTACAGTCGCAGTTTCGCCTGTATACGCATTACGTACTTGTACACCGTCGTTAAATGCTCCGCTTACAGTTACGCTGCTTGAGCTTCCGGCATAGATTACTACAGTATCTTCGCCGGCTTGACCGTTGTAATAACGTTTGAATGTATTTCCGGCAATCTCTGTTTGTTTTCCACCGCCGACAGCCGGATGTCCCTGACGGAATTTTCCGACTTTCTTCCAGTGTTTATTTACATCACCGTCAACTGCCCCCCAGTTAAAATCACTTCTTGTTCCCTGTGTAGAATCTGATCCTCCGTCACCGTTAGGGCGTGCGGTTTCATCTCCGTAGAAAATTTGAACTTGTCCTGGTAATAACAAGAAGTTTGTTCCGAGTGTTATCATATCGCCCGGTCTGTGCAAACTTGTATCGTGACTGGAAACATAAGCCAACGCATTTTGTCCGTCATCAGGAGCTCCGTTCAAAGAATTCGCACGACCAGCCCAATCACCTATATCAGGAGTTTTACCGGAACCGGAGTTGTAACTAAAGTCAATCATAGAGTCAAAGCCTATACCGTAAAAACCAGTATTCCCGATATACCAAGGGAAACACTCACCTGTCATCCAGAAGTCTTCATCCCAATTTTTTGCATCACCGGTAGCACGACTTGATTTTCTCCAGTTTTCAAGAGCTGTTTTACACATATCTTTCAATTCTTTCCATCTGTATCCGTCTACGTGTTTTGCAGTATCACAACGGAATCCGTCGACACCGAATTCTTCTACCCATGCAGTCAGCCATTTTTCTATATAAACAGCCGGAGCTACACCTAAATCTTTACGCAAATCTTTAGCTGCCGGGATAATCCAATCTTCAAATCCTGAAGTTTCTTTTCCCCATTTTGTCTTCAATAGAGCCGGTGCAGGTTCAGAACTTGTAGATTCTGTCTTAAAGTCCGGCAAGAAAGTTAAACATCCTTGTAAGTCACCGCCACCGGTAGTATAACCGCTGAAGTTTCCTCGTATCCAGTTTGCCCCCCAGAATTTATCCCAACCGCTTCCTTTTCCGTCGATAGGTTTTTGGTGAAATGTTTCGCTGCCGCTTGGCAACCAGCTGTGAGTTGCTCCGCCGGACAATGCTCCGTAACCGTATTCTTCCATATCTTTAAGATTTTCATAACCGGTATGATTCATTACTATATCCATTACTACACGGATACCTTTTTCGTGAGCTTTATTTACAAAAGTTCTGAACTCTTCTACAGTTCCCATGTTTTTATCGATTCCGGTATAGTCAAGTACATAGTAACCGTGGTAAGCGTAATGAGCGAAATCACCATTGTTACCTCCGCCGACCCAACCGTGAATCTGTTCGTACGGAGCCGAAATCCAAATAGCGTTTACTCCCAACTCGTCAAGATAATCAAGCTTTTGTGTAAGTCCGACAATATCTCCTCCGTGGAAAGTACCGATATTTTTACCTTTGCAATCCTGTTTTACACGACCGTAAGATGTATCGTTTGCAGAATTTCCGTTATAAAAACGGTCTGTCAATACAAAGTAAATCAACGCATTATCCCAAGAGAATTTATCTACCTTAATTGTATCGTCTACAGTCACTGTCGCACTTTCGGAACCAGAACCGATACTGTTCGATGCTGTTACGGAAATATTGATAGTAGCCCCGCTTGATACTCCCAAATCCGCCACTTTGACAGACACAGAACCGCTGCTGAAATCTGACAATGAAAAAGATTTACTTCCTACTTTTGCCGAAACAGATGTCAACGGACTGTTACCGTCTTTGATTGATATAGAAATATTTCCGGTTGTTTTTATTTTACCGCCGTCTTTCGGACTAATTGTAATAATAGGCTCGGAATAAGTAACCGTAGTCGGATCGGAATCATAAGAAGTTGTTCCGTCATACCAGAAAGTCCCGGCTTTACCTTTTATTTCGCCACCTTCGTTAAGTTTGAACACTATAGTTTTTCCTGAAGGATTTGCAGCAGTAAAATCTTTCATATACCAACCGTTAGAATCATTCATCAAACCGTCTGTTACTGCGGTCATCGCTTCACCCGGCCAAGTTTCACCCAGCCCCTCACTTAAAGCAACACCTTCTACGTCGTTTTCCTTTTCCCATGCCCAAATTTTCGGTGCAGAGTCAGCTTTGACAAAAACTATTGTTTTTCCGTCCATAGGATCTTTTACGGTAACTGTAGCTGTATAAATATCACTGTTTCCTGTACCTGCTTGAGTAGCAAATGCTTTGATTGTGTATGTTCCGGATGTACCGATTGTAAACGGACTCATAGTATCACTGTTTGTTGTCGGTTCAGTTCCGTCTTTTGTGTAATAAACAACATCCAGCATGTTACCACGTTCAAAGCTGAAAGATGTCTTTGTTGTAGCATCATAAGTTCCGTTATTTTCAATTATCGTACTGCCAATCATAAGTTTAGGCATTGTACATTTTAAAACAGAACCGGCTACAGTTACAACACAAACTGCTGTCTTTGCGTTATGAGATGTTGCCGTAATATTAGCAGTTCCGGCACTTACACCTGTCACAATACCGTTTTGGTCTACCGTAGCGACGCTGCTGTTATCACTGCTCCAGCTGACACTTTTGTTTGTAGCGTCTGCAGGTAATACATTAGCAGTCAAAGTTGAAGTATCGCCGACATTTATACTTGCTGTTGCACTTAATAAAGTCACAGATTCTACAGGTATACCGGCAGCTGTAACTGTCACAATACAAGTCGCTGTAATAGCAGAATCTTTTCCGGCAACGCTCGCCGTGATTGTCGCACTTCCTGCAGCTTTTCCGCTAACAATTCCTCCGGCTACAGTCGCAACACTTTCATTTGATGATGTCCAAGTAACACTTTTATCTGTCGCATTTGCAGGTGATACAACGGCATCTAAAGTAATTGTATCGTTTTGTGCAATTGTCACATTCATCTGGCTCAAAGTAAGTGACTGCGGATAAACTACATTGTTTTCGTCAGTCCATTTTGCATACAATGTACAATTTTCAGTAACTGGATAAGGGAAGGATACCGGCAATGTCAATGCACTGTCAGAATACCAACCGGAAAATACAAAACCGGCTTTTGCAGTAACGGGACTTGTATTTATTTTCTGTCCGGCAGTCACTGTCTGTGCAGCAACGGCATTTCCGCCGTTAGCCTCGAATGTAACTGTTAATTGAGTAGTAGCTGAAATCCATTTTGCATACAAAGTCACATTTCCATTAATTACAAATGAAGAATCTACTTTCACCGTACAACCGGCATCTTTGTACCAACCTTCTAAAATAAAACCGTTTTTTGTCGATGTCGGTAATGAACCTATAGTCATTCCTACAATAACACTTTTTGAATCTACGACACTTCCGCCGTCAGTATTAAAAGTTACGGTAGCATTTTGCAAATCAGATTTTAAAGTAATTTCAACAACTAAGCCGTTTTTATTTATCTCAAAACCTTTGATTTCACCGATTGCCATAATTTGCTCGCCGTCTTCGGCAACAACTTGCAAATCAAGCTTCCCTTTTGACAGAGTGATTTTTGTCACATCACTGCCTGTATCGGAAATACTAAGATAATTCCCATCCAATGTTCCTTTGAATTTAAAACTACATCCTTCATAATCTGTAGCATTAGTTATTTTTAATTCTACAGAATACGATGAACTTGCAGGATTTTGAACCGTATTTGTAGTTTCTGTAGTCGTAGTACAAGCCATTATTCCCAAAATCGAGAATAAAACAGCCATAACTTTTAAAATATTAGGCATAAAATCTCCTTATTTTTCAAAAATTTTTAAGTCGAAAAAAGAGCAGAATTTATGCCAGCAAATATACTCTTAATCAGAAAAATATTGATGACTGGATTGAAATTACGATTGTCCCACAAAAAAAACACCGCCAAATCGAAACATTATTTGTCCGATTTCAGCGGTGCAATCAGTAATAATCTTTTTTGTTATTTAAATCTTTTTTCTTTATCAAAACGTTCGCCCAGAATTTTCTTATCCAGATAATCTTCTTCCAGCATACATCTGTACGAACAAATATCGCTTTCGGATAAAGGTTGTGTATAAGTAAGATTTTTTGCAGCAGATTCACACAATGTTTCCCCGGAAGTTTCCATAGATACCAGCTCGGCATTACTGCTTACATATAAATCTTTCAATTTAAAACGATTTGTTTCGACAAAATCAAATCCCATTCTCACTTTGGCTCCGGAAGATTTCAACATAATTTTTAAATATACGACTTTATTTTCAACGCTGCCGTTATTTTCTTCTGAACCGATATCAACTTTTACAATAACTTCCAACGGCTGAATAATTTCCTGTGCAAAAATAGACATCGCCGAAATGTTTCCGGATTTCAAACTTGTTTTCAAATCAACATAAAGTGTTTCATAACTTCCGTATCGAACTTTTGCCAGAAAGCCTCCGATTTCTCCGGGGAAATGCGGCGTAAAATACAGTTGACGTGCAGGAACATTCGGACGAATCCCCATATAATCTTGATAAAATGCTCTGTTGTATTCTGACACCGACCAAGCTTGAGAATACGTACCGGAAGCATTTATTTTCCCGTCTTTACAAAGCGGATCAAATAATTCCGGCAAACATCCCGGAGTCGCACCGTGAAGTATTTCACGAGTTAAAGCTTTGGTTTGGCGATATGCAAATTTTTGTAATCCGTAAGATACTGCTACATGAATAAAAGCTCCGGAAAGCCAGCACCATATCATTCCGTTATGATATGCCGCATCTTTGTGATACATATCGCTTATATGTACCGGATGAAAATCTGCTTCATAACGTCCCAAAGACGCAACTCCGTGTTCAAAAACACAATTACTTGAAATATATTTAAATGCAAGCAAACCGGAATCTCTGTCTATCAAACTTGGGATTCCCGGTAAATCATTGTAATACATAGCCAAAAGCACATTCGGACGAGCCAAAACATCCGGTGTTCCGTCTTTGTTTAAATGGTCGTAAATATACGGAGCTTCTTTTGTTATGAACATTTTTTTAAATGAACGAGATAATTTTTCTGCTTCATTTAAATATTCATCTCGCTTACGCTTTACTACGGCTATATCGATATCTTGCAATAACGGCGAATAATTTTCGTTGCGACGAATCAATTCATCAGCCATTTGTACCACGGCATGCAAAGCCGTAAACCAAAGAGACTGTATTTCTACCTGTCTGTCACCTCTCGGCGAATAAGAGTCTTGTCCCAAAATTCTGGCATCCATCCAATCATCGGCATCTTCATTAGGCACAAAATTATAACGATCTTTGTGTGCAATATATACAGCATCAACTGCTAAAATAATTCTGTTCCATATACTCATTACCGTAGCAACGTCACCGGTATAAAGATAATATTCGTACACTTCACGAATCAACAACGGAGTGGCATCGGCTGTATTGAACATTATATTTTCTTCGTTCCATATTACGTTAGGAATTCTACCGTAAGTCGGCGAAGATTTTTCCATATTTTGATATTTAAAAAATACACTGATAATATGTGCAGCCTGCTCAAACCGCCCGGTAACAAGCACTATTCCCGGCAATGCAATAAAAGTATCACGTCCCCAGCCGTTATCGAACCACGGAAATCCAGCCCATATTCCTATGCGATTATTTTTTGACATTATAAAGTAAGACCCGGTAATACTGCCGAAATCTAATGCTTTATTTAATAAAGAAGAATTAGTACTGCATTCTGAATATTTTAAAGTCAACGAGCAATTATTAAAATGTTGCTTTATCAGAACATCTATAATATTACTTTTTACCTTTACGCTCTCTTTGAGTTTGTCCAAATTGTTTGAATATAAAAACAAAACCCCGGCATCTTTTTTTTCGCCTTTCATTTTCTTTTGTTTGAATTTTAAATAAGTTTGCGTAGCACAAACATTTTCAAAATAAAAATTCTGGTCACACGTCAATGCTACATAAAGTTTTTCCACACCGAAACCGTCTCGCTTCGGAGTAAAATATTTTAAGAAAATAACATTCTTTTCTGCACTGATAAGCTCATATTCCGATGATATGACAAATTTATAATCAATTGCGGAATGATAAAACGCTTTTTTATACGGAGAAAACCAAAAACCTTGATTATTTTTGAACAACATTATTTTTGCACGAGAATTGTTGTGATATGCAATTTCGCATTGAAAACGACTTATTCGCTTACCTGCTATTCGATACTTTTCGTTAAGAAAAACACGCTGAAATACATGAAAACCATACGACCACAATCCGTCAAATTCATTTAAATTATCAGATATTGAAAAATAAGTTGTTCCGTGATCCGAACGTAATAATCTTTTATCTCCGGAAATATTAATCGCACTTTCTCTTTCCGCTGAAATCATCTTTTTCTCCATTATATGTATTGCGTTCTATTTTTCGGGGAGTATATCAAAAAAAATTATCGACATTTGTAAAAACTAATCGAAATCGGAAAAGTTTCAAAATTCTATATATTTATTTTATCTTCCGTTTAGAAATGACAATCATTATATTTAATTTTTAAAAAAGCCTGTCCGATTTTCATTATTAGCATAACAACGAAATCTCACAATACGGAGAAACAAAATGAAAAAATGCACTTTTCTGATTTTATTTATATCAATTCTGTTTTCTGTTGCTGCACAATCAGGGGATATAACAAATGAATTATCTTCCGTTTTTTTTGAAATAGATAAATTCTCACGTCACAAAGATACTTTTGTAAATACTGACAGCAAAGTTTTTAATGCCGCATATTCTTCTGCATTACCTGCCGGCTGTATTTACAAAATAAAATCATTGCAAAATAACCGAGAAGTAATCGTTCAAATAGAATATCATCCCGGCAATTTACACAACAACACAATTTATATTTCCGATGAAGCTTATAATTTCTTGAGAATCGAAAATTCTTCATTAGAAGAAAATATGAACGTACAATTATCATTTTTAGGTTGGTGGAATGAAAAAGCACAAAGCGATTTTTTAAATATTCAAAGTCTGATAGTAAAACCGGAAGACAGTTGCAGAGAAATTGTTCAAAACGGATTGGATAAATATTATATCCAACTGGGAGCATTTGAATTTTACCAAAATTCATTCGGACGAATTACAAATCTGTTGCCTTATCTTCAAGTTCGTCCAAATTTTTATATGACTAAAACCAAATCAAAAACATCAAGCGAAGATGTTTTCCGTGTACTTGCCGGTCCTTATACTCATGAAGATGCAGTACGAATTACAAATTTTATAAATTCATTTTCAAAAGATTCAGTAATGTTAAAATCTTCTACTGCTGCCATAAAAGGAGATAAAAAGAAATGAAACACGTTATTTCATTCATCTTCTTAACTTTAAGCATTTCTCTTTTTGCTGACCAATGGCGAGGAATAGCCGTTACATCTGAAGATATCAGTGAAAATACAATTTTGTTCAATCGTGCATTAGAAGGTGAAATTGTTTTTATTACAAGTATAGATTCGGGGAAAAGTATCCACGCCAGAGTCGGCGGAAAAATTGAAGACAGCCGCTATGTTGCGTTACTTTCCCAGAATATTGCACAAGAACTCAATATCGCCGGAAACGCCGGAGAAATTGTAATAGACACACTTGCAACTTCGATTCCTACGGTACAGCTTACTCCGACAGAAAATCCGATTATAATTCCGGCGTTGGAAACTGTTTCTGAACCAAAGAATTCCGTTGCTCAACTTTTAGAGCCGTTGCCTCCGTATGTGCAAGACTTGCCTACTCTATGGCAATCTGTCAGCGGGACATCTTACAGGATTTCAATGAATGATATTCCGCAACGCATACAAGCAGAAATCCCGAAAGAAGAACCTGAAATTGAAAAGGAAGAATTAGTTATACCGGAAGAGTTAGAAGATTCTTTGACTGCCGCTTTTATGGTAGATATAGCGGAAGAAAAACCTGTTAATTGGTTAAATAAATTAGAATCCGGAAAGATTTACATAAAAATTCTGTCTTCATCAAATAAAAGCGAATTGGAAAACTACAGCAAAACAATCGCAATGTTTTTCAACGACAACATTATTTTATATGAAGCAGCCGATTTGCGTTATGAATTACTTTTAGGTCCGATAGATAAAGATAAAATCGGTCAATCAATTCGTGTAGTCAGAGGTTACGGCTACAAAGATGCTTATCTTGTCAGAGGTAAATAGAATGAAACATGTATTTTTTTGCATGTTAATTTTTATGTCATTGCCGATATTCGCAGACAGATTAGAAAAAGAATTCTTTTATTTTGCAAATGAATCCGACATAGCGGTTTATCGTCAATATTATTACGACAAAGCCGGTAATTTGGAAAAAATAAAGCAAATAAATGATGATTCCGGGATTCGAACTGATTATAAATACGACAAAAAATTACTCACGGAAGCAAAAGAATACAATGACGACGTACTTATTTTTAAAACTGTTTTTCTTTATAAGGAAAAAGAGAAAATTCCGTACCGACGTGAAAATTACGACAGTTTCGGAAAATTGACTTCGTATTCACTTTTTACATTTCAGGCAAACAATAAAAATCCGCTGTCGATAGAAACTTACAATACTGATAATAAGCTTTCGGAACGAATGGTTTTTATTTATACCGACAATTATCTGTCAGAAATTCAAATTTTCGATGATAAAAATGAACTTCAACTGTGCAGAAAACAAATTATCGATAAACAAAAAAATGCCGTAACTGAAGAAATAATATTTAAAGGTAAAATAATCCGTACAGTAAAACGAGAATTTTCTTCTTCCCGAAAAAGCGGAAACAAAATTTTCTCATTACCGGATAATTTTTTTGATTTCAAATGATTCTTAATATCAGCGGACGAACAGATATTCCTGCATGGTACACGCCGTGGCTTCTTAATCGTTTTCGAGAAAAGTTTGTTTATGTTCGAAATCCGTACAACGAGCATCAAATTTCTTGTTATCGTCTTTTGCCCGAACTTATCGACTGTATAATGTTTTGCAGCAAAAATCCGGCTCCGTTATTACCCCATATTAATGAATTATCCGATTTCAATTTATATTTTCACGTTACAATTACTCCCTACGAAACTGATGTAGAACCCAAGGTTCCCGAATATCAATTTGTAGCCCAAGCGTTGAAAAAGTTATCCCACATTATAGGAAAAAAAAATGTCGTATGGCGTTACGACCCGATATTCATTTTCAAACATTATGATGTTGATTATCACATAAAACATTTTGAAAATATTGCAGCTTTATTAAACGGCAGCGTTGATGTGTGTGTCATAAGTTTTCTTGATATATATGAAAAAGTTTCTCGTAATTTTCCGCTGGCTCAACCGCCTGATAAAAAAGAAATTATTACGCTGGCAAGTCATTTTGAAAAAACGGCACAACGTTACAACATAAAATTGCAATCATGTGCAGAATCCGTAAATCTATCAGCTTTCGGGATTTCTCGTACGCCGTGCCTTACAACACAAACGCTTTCGCAACTGACCGGAAAAAATGTAGAACTTCCGAATTCTGCCGGAACACTCAGAAAAAATTGCGGTTGCTTACCATGGAGAGACATCGGAACGTACGATACTTGTCCCCACGGTTGCAGATATTGTTATGCAAACAATCGTTTTGCTGCTGCCGTACAAAACTATCAACTACACGATCCGGATTCTGCGATATTGTGCAGCACAATAACGGATGAAGACAAAATCACTCAATCGCAACAGCAATCTTTTTTATCATCGCAATTTTCACTTTTCTGATTACAAATTTATCGTGTTCGCATAATTGCAAGAAGCGTCAAATCATCATATTGTTCTGCGTTTTTTCTAAACAATCGTTCTTGTTTGATAACATTGCGGATTATTCCGTCAGGAGTTTTTTTAAGTGACGAATCAACGGCTTTTATCAAGCGATTACGCCCGAATTCTTCAAAATGCTTACAATTTTCATCATCTATCGAAAATTCTCCGTTACGTGATTCTTCAATACCGTCGCTGTAAAGTAATATCACATCTTCATAATCAAGGTAACTTTTCATTTCTTTATAAGGTTCCGGTAACATCGATGAATGAAATACGCCGGCAGCAGGCCCGACTTCTGGTAATTTAAAACAATGGCTTTTTAATGATTTATGTTTATAAACGAAAAGTTCGGAATATCCGGCACTGGTGATTTTCATTTCTCCGGTAATTATATTTAACGTAAGTACAATTATTGACGCAAATCTTCCGGCAAATCCCTTTTCCGCCAGCATATCGTTAATTTGTTGTACTACATAAGCCGTATCATTATTTTCATTACACAAGGTATGAAACAACGTAAAAATTTCTACCATTATTAATGCTGCCGGAACTCCTTTCCCTGCCACGTCACACATAATAAAGGTATAACATTGATCGTTAATCTTTTTGTAGTCAAAATAATCTCCGCTGACTCCTTTTGCTCCCTCATAAAAACCGTAGATTTCTATATTTCTGCTTTTTATCGGTGTCAACGGAATAAATTTTTCCTGTATTTCTTTTCCCAGTAATAATTGCTTATCTGATTTCGATTTTTCAATAAGGTTTTCTGTCATTAAATTAATATCTTTTGCCAATGTTTCTATTTCGTCGCCGCTGGTGATATTTAATTTTTCATATTTTGTACCTTTTAGTGATTCAAAATCCTCGGTCTCCGTAATAACTTTTACAAGCCCACACATCTCGTGCAACGGTTTTACCAAAGATGAAGAAAATGCTATTGCCGAAAAAATACTCCAAATGACGGCAATCAATATAGAAATCAAAATTATTACGGAAAAAATAATTATTCGAGAATGAAGTTGTTTGATTACATCTACAAAAGAAAAACAAATTACCATACCGCCCATATATTCATTATTTGCAGAATACAACGGACAATAAAACAAGTAAGATTTTTCCATCCCAATTTTCTTAAAATTCGGAAAAATACTCACGCGATTTTTCAGAAAACCGGATGAATATAAAAAATTGTACAAGATTTTTTTCTCTGCTTCTGAACATTGCTTTAAGCGATAACCTTTTTCTGTTTTGTAATAGCTGTGTTTGAAAACTTCATACAGTCTGAAAAAATTCTGTTCTTTGATTACACTGTTATAATTGAAAAAAGTCTCAATCTTTGTAAAAACGAATTCAGGAATCAGCACTTCAAATTCTTCTTCCGTAAAAAAAGCAGGTAAAATCTTATTATTATTGAATTCTATTTCTTTTAATAAATCCCTCGTAAAGACCTCATTTCTCAAACTGCTTCTTAATAATTTCTCGGGACGCTCCGAAAGTTTAGCCAAATCGCCGGTATCTAATCCGTTAAAACCACCGTCGGCCTGCCCCATACAAAAAATTATTTCTTCTTCGCTCTTGTTTGTTTTAGAATTACCTTGCAGCATAACTGCAGTAAAAACCACATCATTACCGTGGGCGGCACTTCTGGCTATTTCTTCTGCATTTTCAACAATATTATTACTTAATTGATTTCCATAACCGGAAATAGACAATCTGTAACGCTTAATAATTTCATTTACAACATTAGTATATTCTGACCAGATTGAAAATCCACCTATAGCCAAAGATGTTATTACAACAATAGAAACAACAAGTATCGAAATAAAACGTGCCGATTTAACACCTAAATTACTTTTCATTTAAAAATTATTTCCCCTTAATACCGTTTTTTTATTCTAAAAAGGAACATAAAAAAACATATTTCGCATTTATTATAGCTTAGAAAAATATTGACAACAAATATCATATCGATTATAGTCTTGCCATTCATAAATTTTTTTATTTATAGAACAAATTTTTTTTTACATAAGGAGTAAAAAATGGCAGTAAAAGTTGCTATTAACGGTTTCGGTAGAATTGGTCGTCTGGCTTTCAGACAAATGTTTGGTGCTGCAGGATATGAAGTTGTTGCAATCAACGACTTAACAGATCCAAAAATGTTAGCTCATTTATTAAAATACGATTCATCACAGGGCAGATATGATGGTCACACAGTTGTTGCCGGTGAAGAC
>JAGANG010000054.1 GCA_017624275.1 Spirochaetales bacterium
ACGAATTTATTTTCGAGAAGTTATTAGTTCTTATAATAATGAAAATTTTCGTTCTGCAATTGTTATGCTTTATTCTACTGTTATTTCTGATTTAATAATAAAATTACAAGATTTGAGAGATGCTGATGGAGATGAAAAAGCAACAAAAATCCTTTCTGAGATAGAAGAAAAAAGAAATTCAAAATCACAAAACGGAACACAATATGACTCTAGTTGGGAAAGGGATATTGTTACTAAAATTGCGAAAGATACAGAGCTAATAGAATCTCATGTAAAAATAAAAATTGACCATTTACATGAAATTCGTAATTTATGTTCTCATCCTGCATTAACTTCAGAATTTGAACTTTATCAACCAACTAAAGAAGAAACTATAGCTTTTATTAAAGAATTATATCAAGAAATTCTAGTAAAACCTCCTTTTTATATTGGTAATGTGCTTAATAAATTGACAGATGATTTAGTAATTCAAAAAGAGAATTTCCGTGATGACTATGATACATTAAAATTTTATCTTGAAAAACGATATTTTAATCGAATGTCTGATAAAATGTTTTTAAATGTATTTAAAACATTATGGAAATTTATTTTTAAGAGAGATGAAAATCAACAATGTATTGAAAATAGAGATATAAATTTAAAATGTATTAAAGTTATGCTTTCTTTAAGAAAAGACTTATTATTCAAAGAAATAAAAGGAGACGAATCATATAATGATTTTTCACCTAATCCTGAAAAATGTGAATTATTAATTGATTTATTCATAAGTATTCCTAATTTATATGAAAATCTTTCTCCTTTATTAAAAGAACCATTTGGAAAGATACTTTCAAAATTACCTTCAAGAAAAGGCGTTTTACGTTGGTATATGTTTAATAATTTTCAAGAATATTATGAATGGTTAGAAAATGATGATAAAATTAATTGGGAAACCAGCTATTCTCGTTCAACTGTGAAAACATTACAGAAATATTTCCTTGATAATGGATTAGAAAATGAATGGGTAGACTATGCCATATCATATTTTTCAAAAAGTGAAACTTTTGATTCCGCAGATTCACGATTTAATTTAATCGTTCGTCCCCTTTTAGATAAAATAAACAAATTTCAATTAGATGATTTATTAAATGCCATAAATGATAACAATCAAATTTATCTTAGAAGAAGAAGTTTATATGATAATTCTCAAATTGTGACTGCTGTATCCCAAAGATTAAATCTTGATGAAACATATTTTTCAAAATATAAAAATTTTCGATATGATAATTTTTTTTAATGAAACAGCCACACTAAGATATAAAAGCTATATTCCAATTTGAATATAAGTTTAAGTTGTTGATAGTAAGTTAATTGTTTACTTGAAGAGTGGGAAGTTTGAGGTGAAATAAAAGGAGAAATATGAAAAGACAACCAACAGTTGCTTTAATTTATGATTTTGATGGAACGCTTGCTCCCGGAAATATGCAGGAATATAGTTTTATAGAAGAACTTAAAATGACTCCAAAAGAATTTTGGGACAAATCTACAGAATTATCCAAAAAACAAGATGCAAGTGGAATTTTGTGTTATATGAAATTAATGCTTGACGAAGCAAAACATGCTGGAATTTCAATAAAAAGAGAATCCTTTGTACAATTCGGAGAAAAAGTTGAATTATTTAATGGTGTAAAAGAATGGTTTTCTTTAATTAATAAGGCTGGAAAAGAAATTGGCTTAAATATAGAACATTATATTAATTCTTCTGGATTAAAAGAAATGATAGAAGGAACTCCAATTGCAAAAGAATTCAAGAATATTTATGCATGTTCATTTATATATGATAACGATGGTATAGCCACTTGGCCAGCTATAGCCGTAGATTATACAGCTAAAACGCAATTCATTTTTAAAATCAATAAAGGTATAAAAGAAGTAAGTGATAATAAAAAAATAAATGAATATGTTCCTGAAGAAGACAGACCTATTCCTTTTAAGCGAATGATTTATTTTGGTGATGGAGAAACAGATATTCCTTGTATGAAAATGGTAAAAGCAAACGGAGGATATTCTATTGCTGTTTATAAACCAAAAGATAAAGGCAAAAGAAAAATAGCAGAAAAGTTAATACTTGATAATAGAGTTAATTTTGTATGCCAAGCTGATTATAGAGACAGTCAAGATATTTATAATGTAGTTACTACTATTCTTGAAAAAATTAAAAGAGATTATGAATTTGAGGAATTACAAAAGAAACATTTGAAATCTGCAAGAAAAAACAATACAAAAAATAAGGTGTGAACTCAAACCTATATCAAAACCAAACATCGATAAAAAACAATATTCGGTTTATTTGCCGATAAAAAAGCAGATTTTTTAATTCCAGATTACCAACGACCTTATGCTTGGGAAGATACTGAATGCCAAACATTATGGGAAGATATTTTTAATTTTGCATTCCTTGATAATGATTATTCTAAGTTCAGCAGTGACAATGACGAGTATTTTTTAGATCCAATAAATCTAGGAAATCCGGAAGAAATATCAATAAAAAAATTAGCAGAATTAATTATAAAACTTACTCATAGTAGTTCAAAGTTTAAGTATTGTGAATTGCCAGCAGATGATCCTATTCGTAGAAAGCCAGATATAACAAAGGCTAATCGAGAATTAAAATGGAAACCTAAAGTTGGTATAGAGGATGGGGTGAAGAAGTATATTGATTTTATTCAAAATAATCTTTAGTTCACAATGTACTTACTCGATATCAAAATAGTTTATATTAATGTGTTTATTCATAGTTTGGAATTAAAGGAGAAAAGATGGCTGTATATAATCTTTATTTCAGTCCTACCGGCGGTACGGAAAAAGTGGCGAATATTGTTGCCGGAGGATTATCGGAATGTTATGAAAATATTAACCTCTTCAGTAAAACGCAGGTTGGCAGATATTTTAAAAAAGATGATATTTGTATTATTTCTGTTCCGGCTTTCGGAGGAAGAATTCCTGAAAATGCAATAGAAAAATTAAAATTATTCAAAGCTGATAAATCTCGGGCTATTTTGATTGCTGTGTTCGGGAATCGTGCTATTGATGATACTTTAATTGAAATGTACGATGTTGCTATATCATTAGGTTTTGAAGTTGTTGCCGGAATCGAAGCTGTAGCGGAACATTCTCTAGTGCGTGTTTACGGAGCTGGCAGACCGAACGAACAGGATAAAAAAGAATTGGAAAATTTTGCAAAACAGATACTTTTAAAAATCGATGGGCAGCCTTCAAGTGTTTCGTTTATACCTGGAAATCGTCCTTATAAAGATTTTAAAGCTTTTGCAATGAGTCTTAAAATAGATGAAACTTGTGTGAATTGCAAAAAGTGTGCTGTCGATTGTCCGGTAAATGCAATACCTATGGATAATGTGAAAGCTGTCGATTCGGAAAAATGTTTCTCTTGTATGCATTGTGTAACAGTTTGTCCTAAAAAAGCCAGACACAATTCTCCGGAAGTTACGTCAATGTTTGAAAAGCGGTTGTATGAACGCTGTATCGATGCAAAATCGAATAAATTGTATTTATAGAAGGAAATATAATGAAAGTTTATTGTTATCCCAAATGTACGACTTGCCAACGTGCTATAAAATGGCTTGATTCAAAGTCAATAGAATATGAATTAATCAATATAAAAGAGAATAATCCGGATAAAGAAACGTTACGAACATTGTGGCAAAAAAGCGGATTGGAACTAAAGAAATTTTTTAATACCAGCGGTATTCTTTACAGGGAAATGGAGCTTTCTAAAAAACTTCCCGCAATGAATGATGAAGAAAAATTGGATTTGCTTGCTACCGACGGAATGCTTGTGAAACGCCCGATTTTTATTACAGAAAATGTGGTTCTTGTAGGATTTAAAGAAAGTGAATGGGAAAAAGTTATATAGGTTGCCGGGCATTATTATTTTCAGGAAATTTTGTGTTCTGCAAGTTATATGAAAAGTTTTGTCTATTTACTGCGACCGCAAGTATTTTTCTACAATTGCAGTTTCAATCAGCGAAGAAAAGATTTTAGAAAATTACGTATTAAATAATTAATTAAAAATATGTTAAAATTTTTTTTATAAATTATTTGTTATTTTTCTTGAAATAATTGCTAAATAGAGTAACAAGTATAAGCTAATAAAATAAAAGACTGCCGGGAAAATCCCGATATAAAAATATTTTGAAATTATAAAGAGGCGTGTACATGTTTCCTATTATATTGTGTTCTGTTTTAGTAGGAATTTTTTTTATTCTGGTAATAACTTTGATTTCAAAGGCCAGAAGAAAGAAAAATATTAATAATTTAAAAGAAAAGGCCGGTAAGGTTGAAAAGGAAAACGCATTATTAGCTATTGATGAATTGCGTAAGATTATTAAGGCACAACCTTATGATTATGATACAAGAAAAAAACTTATAGATTTGTATTTTCAGCAGAAAATGTATCTTCCTGCTGTAAGAGAATGTATGGTTATGGTTGATGCTTGTGCTACCGGTGCAGATGTAAACGAGCTTGTTTATACAAGAAAAATCGGAGAGGGATATTTCCATCTTAAGAATTTTGAAGAATCAAAAAAATATTTCCTTATTGCACGTAAACTTTCTAAAAATACTGATTTTTTATCAAGTTTTTATCTCGGTAAAATAGAGTTTGAAAATCAAAATAATGATAAGGCTATTTATTTCCTTAACGAAGCAATGAAAATTGATTCTAATAATTTAGAGTTAATACGTTTAAAAGGTGTTTTAAGTTTTAATATAGGTTCTTATCGTGAAGCCAGCCTTGCAATGGGAAAAATAGTAGCGGCAAATCCCGGTGATACAGAAGCTATTTATTTTCTGGGGATATCACTTTTTAGAATTAATAAATTTGCAGATGCGGTAAAATATCTTTCAATGGTAAGAAATATTGCTCAGTATCAAGTTGACGTAGAGCATACGCTTGCAACTATTTATAAGAAAAAAGGCGATTTGCCTAAGGCTATAGAAGTTCTTACTGATGTTCTTGACAGTGTAAAGAAAGGAACTATTACTAATTTTCCACCAAACAAAGCATGTGATATTTATTATCTTTTGGGTGATTGTTATGCAATTTCCAGAGAAACAAATAGTGCTTTGGCTGCGTTTCAGGAAGTTGTAAATATTAATCCTCGTTATAAAGATGCATCTTTTAGAGTAGAACATTGTTCTCAGTTGTCTGAAAATACTTTATTGGAGCGTTTTTTAGCCGGTTCGGTTAATGATTTCACTTCTATATGTAAGATGTTTGTTAAATATTATGTTGCAAAATATTCTCATTTGCGTGGTTCTGTGAAGTTTTTCTCGGCAGATATTAATTCTCGCGGAGAAATGGAAATAAGAGCGGAAGTATCCAGTGGAAAATACTCAACAGTAGTTTATTTTATATTTTTCCGTACTAATTCAACAATAGGGGATTTTACTTTAAGAACGGTTTATAATATGTTGAAAGAAGAAAAAATAGACAAAGGAATTTGTGTTACTGCCGGAAGTTTCAGTCCTACAGCTATAACTTTTATGGAATCTCGAATGCTTGACGGTATTGATAAAGCTCAATTATCACAAATTTTACAAGAAATGACTCCGTTAATTCATAAAAAGAATATTTAACCAATTAACAATAATTAATAAGAATGCACTTTAAAGACAGTTGATAAGTCTTAAAGTGCATTTTTTTTATCTTGTCTTGATAAGATGTTGAATTCGCTGTGAATTAATGTTTTTCTTGTACGCAAGGAAATAAAAAAGTGTACCGTTAAAATTGTTTTCAATTTTCGGGTACACTGCAATTTTATTCTTATAAAGTTTAGCTTTCTGTTTCTTTTTCCGTGCTATTATTTTTAGTCATTGTATAGACATAAATAGAAACTATAGAAACGTCTGACGGTCTGATTCCCGGTATACGAGAAAGCTGCCCGATATTTTCTGGACGTACAGCTTCGAGACGTTCTTTACTTTCTTTCGGAAGACCGCTTATTTTGCTGTAGTCAATGTCTGCCGGAATTTGACGAGATGCTTGCTTCCTTGTTTTTTCAATTGCTCGCTCTTGTCTGTTGATGTATCCTTCGTATTTTATTTCTACGGCAGCAGTTTGAAATGCAGCTTTGCTGGTTTCCGGGTAATGCTCGGAATATACTTCGTAAGCTTTTAAAAGGTCTGTTTGAGGATGTTTAATGTATTGTTCCCAGTGAGAACCTTTTTTTACCGTATCAATATTTATTTTTTGTAAGTCAGCTTCTTGGAGTTTTGTATTGATAATATTTTCTCTTATAAGTTCTACTTCTTGATGTTTCTTTTCGTAAAAAAGACGATCCTGTTCTGATACAAAGCCGTGTTGTATTGCATATTTTGAAAGTCTTGCATCTGCATTGTCTTGGCGAAGTTGCAATCTGTATTCGGCTCGTGAAGTAAACATTCTGTACGGTTCTTCTGCTCCGTGTGTGACAAGGTCGTCAATCATTACACCAAGATATGCTTCATCACGGCTTAAAATTAATGGCGGAGTTTTTTCTACATATAGACAAGCGTTAATTCCAGCCATACAGCCTTGAGCAGCCGCTTCTTCATAACCGGAAGTACCGTTTGTTTGCCCGGCAATAAATAATCCAGCAATCAATTTTGTTTCCATTGACGGTTTTAATTGTATCGGATTGAGGTAATCGTATTCTACGGCGTATGCCGGACGCATAATTTCAATATTTTCAAAACCTTTAATTGACGTGAGAAACTCATATTGGACATCTTCCGGCATAGATGAGGAACATCCGTTTAGATAAAGTTCGTCGGTATAAAGTCCTTCCGGTTCAATATAAATTTGATGTCTGTCTCGTTCAGGGAATTTTTTTACTTTGTCTTCCAAAGACGGACAATATCGAGGTCCGATACCTTTGATTTTTCCGCTGAATAACGGAGAACGATGAAAGTTGTTTCGTAATATCTCATGTGTTTTTTCATTTGTGTATGTCACATAACACGGAATATCAGGGCGATTGATAGGCTCTTCGCAATAGTTTGAAAAGCGATAATCCATAGGGTCGCCGGGATAGATTTCTAACTGTGAAAAATCGATACTTCTTTTTGCTACACGAGCAGGCGTTCCGGTTTTTAATCGCCCAATAGTAAAACCTAATTTTTTTAAGTTTGCTGATAATCCTAAAGCTGACAATTCTCCTAATCTGCCGTGTAATCCACTGTATTCACCAATGTGAATTTTTCCTTCCATAAATGTTCCCGTAGTAAGAACTACGGCTTTTGCAGAGATTCTGTTACCTCGTTCGGTGATTACTCCGACGGCTTTACCGTTTTCTACTATTAAATCAGTCACCGTATCCATAAAAAGGTCGAGTGTTTTTTGTTGTTCAAGAGTTTTTTTCATTATTACATGATAATCGAGTTTATCTGCCTGTGCTCTCATAGCTTGAACAGCCGGCCCTTTTTTTGTATTTAACATTTTGAATTGTATCATGGATTGGTCTATTATTTTTCCCATAATACCGCCGAGTGCATCAAGTTCACGTACCAAATGACCTTTACCGATTCCGCCTATGGATGGATTACAACTCATTTTTGCAACACAGTCTAAGTTTTGACTTACTAAAATGGTTTTGTAACCTCGTTGAGAGGCAATATAAGCGGCTTCACAACCGGCGTGACCGGCACCGACAACTACAATATCGTAATCTCTGTATAACATTTTGTTTCAATCCCTCTTTGCAATGGCTTATACTCTAACCATATAAAATTGTCAATTTTCAGTTTTCAGGCAAATGAATATAAATTGATAAAAAATAAATAGAATTTCTTCCTTAAAAACAAGAATTCTTATTTTACGCTTGTTTTTTTCTGAAAATGTATATAATTCAAAGTCAATGATAAAAATTAAGGAGTAAATAGTTATGGGTTACAAAATTTCAAGTGAAGATATTGACCGATTAGTTTATGCGGAACATTACGATCCGTTTTCAGTTTTAGGATATCATGTAAATTCTGCCGGAGATAAGGCTTTAATCAGAGCATTTCTTCCTAAAGCTAAAGAAATTTCTGTTGTATTGGATGACGGAAAATCTGTAGAAATGGAAAAAATACACGAAGACGGTTTGTTCCAATGTAATATAAAACCTTTGAAGAAAGTAAATTATGTATTTAAAATTACTAATTATGAGGGATATAGTTGGGAACAAAAAGATCCATATATTTATCCTGTAGTTTTTACCGATTTTGAACTTCATTTGTTTAGTGAAGGTAATTTCTTCGATTCTTATATGCGTTTGGGTGCACATCCGATGGAAATGAACGGAGTAAAAGGTGTTTATTTTTCAGTATGGGCTCCTAATGCAAAACGTGTAAGTGTAATCGGACCTTTTAATGATTGGGACGGAAGAATTAACCAGATGAGAAATCTCGGTGGTGCCGGAGTTTGGGAACTTTTTATTCCGGATTTGGTAGAAGGTGAATTATATAAATTTGAAATCAAATCAAATACCGGTGCATTATTGAAAAAAGCTGATCCTTATGCATTCAGAAGTGAACTTCGTCCTAATACAGCAAGTGTGGTTCATGATTTTAATAAGAATAACTGGCATGACTCTGAATATATGAAAGCTCGTGATGCAGGAAATAATCTTGATAAACCTGTTTCTATTTATGAGCTTCATCCGGGTAGCTGGAAACGTAAAAACGGAACAGATTTTCTTACATATAGAGAATTGGCTGTAGAACTTGTAGATTATGTTAAGGAAATGGGCTATACGCATATCGAATTAATGGGTGTTGCAGAACATCCTTTTGACGGTTCTTGGGGATATCAAGTAACAGGATATTACGCACCTACAAGTCGTTTCGGTAGTCCAGATGATTTTGCTTATTTTGTTGACGTTTGTCACCAGAATAATATCGGAGTTATTATGGATTGGGTTCCGGCTCACTTTCCTACAGATGATTTTGGACTTGCTCGTTTTGACGGTACAGCTTTGTATGAACATGCAGACCCTAGAAAAGGTTTCCACAAAGACTGGACTACTTATATTTTTAACTACGGACGTAACGAAGTCCGCAACTTCTTAATTTCTAATGCGTTGTATTGGTTGACTATGTATCATATCGACGGTTTGCGTGTAGATGCGGTAGCTTCAATGTTGTATCTCGATTATGCAAGAGAAGCTGGTGAGTGGATTCCTAATGAATACGGCGGAAATGAAAATCTTGAAGCTGTTCATTTTATGAAAACTTTAAATGAAAAAGTTTATGAAAAATTCCCCGGAGCTTATATGATAGCTGAAGAATCTACTGCTTGGGCAGGAGTTTCTCGTCCTACATATTGCGGCGGTCTCGGATTCGGTTTGAAATGGAATATGGGATGGATGAATGACTTCCTAAGATATATTGAAAAAGATCCGGTTTACAGAAAATATCATCATAATGAACTTACTTTCTCAATGATTTATGCTTTCAATGAAAACTTTGTTCTTGTACTCTCACATGATGAAGTTGTTCACGGTAAAAAATCAATGTTAAACAAAATGCCTGGTGATGATTGGCAAAAATTTGCAAACTTGCGTTTGACAATGGGATTTATGTTTACACATCCTGGTAAGAAGTTGAATTTTATGGGAACAGAAATCGGTCAATGGAATGAATGGAATTACCAGCAGAGCTTAGATTGGCATTTATTGGAATGGGAAAGACATCAACAGACTCAAAATTACTTTAAAGCATTGAATAAACTTTACAGAGAAAATCCTGCATTGTATCAAAAAGACTTTACAGGAGACGGATTCCAGTGGGTAAATTGCAATGATTGGGAAGGATGTATGGTCTCTTTCTTGAGAAAAGGCAAAGATGTAGATGAAACATTGCTGGTTGTAGCTAACTTTACTCCTGTTGTACGTCACGATTATCGTGTAGGTGTTCCTTTCAACGGAGAATGGAAAGAAATTTTCAATTCCGATGCAATGGAATTCGGCGGAAGCGGTGTAGGTAATGCCGGAAGTGTATGGGCAGAGGAATTGCCTTGGGATTATCAAAATGCTTCTATAAAATTGTCTATTCCGCCATTGGGAGTTTTGGTATTTAAATTGGCAAAATAATTCTCAAATAAAACTAAATGTGTTATATATATGCACGAGGTTACTTGTGTGTACTTACCCAAGCAAATAGCTTGGGTATTTTTTTTAGAAATGGAGTATTGATGATGAAAAAGCTTTTGGTTACATGTTTTTTGTTTATTACAATGTTGTCTTATTCGGCAAATATTAAACTGGAACGTATCGGGATAATCAATTTGAAAAAGGTTGTAGAGGTATGTTTTCAGGGAAAATCTCCGGCTGTAAAACAGTTGATGGAGGAAAAAGATAAGTTTCAGAAAGATTTAGATGCAATAAAAATCAAGATTCAAGCTCAACAAGATTTGCTTGAAAATGAAACTGATGAAAACAAAAAAAAGGTTGCTGAAAAAAAAGTTAAAGAATTAAGAGAACAATATACAAACTTTTACAGAAAGAAAATGGCAGAACTTGAAAGAAAAGAAAATACAATTCAAGCTCCTTTGTATGAAGAAATTTATGATATTGTCCGCAGAATTGCCGAAATGGAAGGTTTTTCTATTATATTAAAAGATAATGCTGATAATCTTTTTTATTTTAATACAGAGTCTGATATTACGGACAAAGTGATTGAATATTTTAACAGAAACCCTTAATTCGATTTTTTAGTAAATTTAGTTAGACCGTTCGATTGTTATGCCGGACGGTCTTTTTTTATGTACAAATGTATGATTTTATAAAGAAATCTCGGTGTGTAAAAAAATACGAGAATAAAAAATGGAAAGTTTTTTTAAAAAAATAATTTATTTTACAAGGAACTAAATGTGCATATACACACCGAGACGAAATTACTAATTTATATCCACGCAGTACCTTCCATGTCAAAATTATTATTAAGCCATTGAGTGAAGCGTTGTTTGATGTATTTTATTATTACAGATATATTTTCATTATTTTCCGGATAAAGTTCCATTTGAAAATGGACATCGGTAACGTTTGCATTTTTTATTGTAACTCTAAATTTATTTGCGGCATCGTTGATGATTGCAAGTAATTTTTGTTTGATTTCATCATTTATGATTCTTTTTGTGCCTGCATGAAAAAAACTGCTTATGTGGCAATATGAATCGTAATTTAAAACTTTTGAATGTTTCATAGAAAACTCCTTTTTATTAAGCGAGGCTACGATAAACAAGTAAACCTCGCTTTTGTATTTTTAATAAGGTAATTTAATCAATCGTTTGTGAATTTTTTAGAATGCATTCGTCATTGATTGTCAGAGATGTGAAATCATTGCAACTGCTATTTGTGTCGATATCCGGATTTGTTCTGAAAATATACGCTGTTTCATATATCTTTGTAGTTTTTTGAGTAATGTAAAGCTCGTTGCATGTTCTTTCGTATGTCTTTTGCTTTGTTTCGCTTAGTTCTATATAATCAAGTTGGTCAATTACATCGTCGCTTGCATCTACTAAAAATACATGGTTTCCTGCGGTTGAAAAAGAAAACTTGCCATCAATGCTGATATCAGAACTTACGTCGCCACTCCACATTTCAGGATTGTATCCGTCTCGAGTTAGTAATAAATATTGTTTGGTACCGATTTTTGTATTTTCCGGGATATTAAAAGTGGATTCCGGTTTAGAATCAGTGTTAAAGGTCGCTTTCTTTATTTTCCAGTTACTGATGTCGATTTCATTTTCAGTTTGATTGTAAAGAATGGCGAATTTGTTTTTAGAATCAGCAACAGTTTTTCCGTAATCATCGGTTGTTTTTCCCCGTATACCGATTCCGTAAATTACAATATGCAAATCAGGATTTTCTTTAATTTCGGAATCATCTTTTTTTTCCGGAAATTCTTCTTTGTCAGTTTCTTTATTCTCGGTGTTATTTTCTTTTTCGTTTTGGTTGCTATTGTCGCTTTTTACTTTTTCATTTCCTTCCGGAATATTTTGTGTTTTGTTTGATTCGATGTTGGTATTATTTTCTGTTGGTGTATCATTTTTTTGAGTGTCATTGTCGTCTGATATTGAACATGAAAACGTTGAAAATACTAAAGTAAGTGTGAATATACAAAAAAGAGTTTTTCTTATTTTTTTTAAAATTGCATTTTTAGTCATTATAATTTTCCTTTGTGATATTTAATTTCTTTTTTTTGAAAGCTTTCACCATATTTAATGCAATTTAGTGTTAAAAATGCTTACAAAATTTCTGAAAAAAATTAAAATTTTTTCAAAAAAGGTCTGAAAGTCGAAAAAAATAGGTTTTCGCAGCAAAAAAAGTAAGGTGGAAAAATGTTGTTTTTTAGGGAATTTTGATATAAAAAATCAGAAAATCAGGAGTTATGATGATAAAAAAGATAATTTCATTTGCAATTTGTGCTTTTATTTTCTGCCTTGCAGCTTGTGAAAATGAACCGCCTAGTATCAGAAATCCAATTTATAATATTGTGTCTTACGAAGACGGTAGTTATCTCGGTAATAAAGGCGGAATCTTTTTGTCGGTTCATTTTATTTTATATGATGAAAACGGCCGTGAAGATATCGGCGATATCAGTTTAATAAATACTGATTATGGATATTGCTGGAATCTTAAAAATGAAGATTTGGAAGTAACGAAATGGGGTGATGAAGTTTATTATGGTTATTCTTTTTTTGAATACGATAATGCAGAATCTGTCCTTTTGGGAAATTATATAATTCGAGTTTGTGATAAAGTCGGAAATATTGTGGATTCCGGTTTTTTGGTTGAAGTAGAAAATTACTCAAAGAGTATTTATAAATTTGATTTTCCAGAATATGAAATATCGGTAAAAGATAACAGAAAAGAAATTGAAATAAAGAAAATGAAATACCTGTCCTGTGAAGTGAAATTCCCGAGAAATCTTGCTTATTTTAAAAATTCCAGAAAAAAGTTTGAAAATGAAGAACGAATTATTTTGTCTGATAAAGGACTTGAGCCAAATACTCTTATATCATTTAGAATTAATGCAGAACCTGACGGAAAGTTAATTTATTTTTTGAAAAACTTCAGAGTACAGAATGAAATTAAATAATTTTGTATAGTCTTTGCAAAGTTAGAAAACTTTAACTTGCAAATAATTTGAACTTTTAGTAAAGATGACGCTTTATTATTTGAAAGGAGCTGGTCATGGCTTATAAGCTTGCGAAAGGTGAGTTTTTGATAAAATGTAATTGTGAAGAATGTTCGTACAGTAATAAATTTGAGGTTACGGATGGGTTTTGCGGTGAAACAGAAAATGAAGTTTTGGAAATTGCCGGAGAACAGGCTAAAATTATGGCTTTGCTTGAACATCAAAAAGATTGTCCGGAACATAAACTTGAAAATTTATCTGTAGAGAAAAGTACCGGTATTTATGAATTTGTGTCTTTCCGGGAATTGGTACGTTCAGAACAAAATGAAGGTGTGAAATATAAAAATTATAATAAAGGCGATGTAATTCTTTCCGGAGATGAAACTTTCTATGGAATTTGTGAAGTCGTAAACGGTGCTGCGAGTATTTGTCGTGCCAAAGTTATTACATTAAAGCCGGGAGATGCTTTTGGATTGTCGGAATTATGTGTAAATCAAGTGCGTAATGGTGACTTAGTTGCTGATGAAGACGAAACGATGATTGCTTTTTATAATATGAGTGCATTGTTTGGTACAGATTTAAAAAAATGTCTTGACCTTTATCATGCGTCATCTCAAAACATTTTTGCATTGATTGATAATCTAAAAGAAGAGGCTGTAATATTAGAAAAGAAACTTGAAAATGCGGATATTCAGAAAAATAATATGGAAATCCAATTAGAAAGCTTGAAAAATATTTTGTTAGAAAAAAAAATGTAAAATAAGTCTTTGTCTTGCAATAGAATTGATGCCTTCTTGCATTAAATTAAGTAAGGAGACATTTTTTATGCAGTTTTATATTTTATTTTTTATTTTACTAATTTCCTCATGTACACAAACCGTAGATTGGAATGTAGAATTAAAAGATTGTTCTTTTGAATTTTGTATTGAAGATGAGTTAACTTTTGTTGAACCGGACACCACGGTGAAAAAATATTTATTTATGAGAAATCTTGATAATTCATCTGTGACTTATAATTTTATTTGTGATCAGCCAGAAAATGTATTTTCTGCTGAAGTGGTAAGCGGAGAATATTTTGCAGTATGTTATTTATTAGTTTCAAAAACGGTCGGCAGTGAGAATAAATTTTATACACAAGCGTATTATGTAAATTCATTTTTATTATCTCCGGACAGCAAAAATCAAAAAAATATTATGCTGGCCAAAGTTGAAGATCCTTTCAAAAGCGTTTTTTGTGATGGTGAAAATATTGCACTTAAGGTAGATTTGTCTTACGACTTTTTTCAAATTTATAAAATTTCGGCTGTTTCGTTAAAAAGCGGCGGTAAAAATAAAAGTTATTCTTATTATGATAACGGTAGCTATTATTTTGAGAATATTTATTTAAACGATGATAAATTAGCCGCAAACTTAAGTTATTCCGTCAAAAGTTATTATGATAAAGACTTTTTATTAAGCCATGATGTTAAACTCACAACAACGAGAATAGAGAATTTAAATATTTTTAATCTGATAGAGTGAAAAATTAACAACTTTTTATTATTTCCTGCTTGTTTTCTATAAATTGTCTATAATAGCAATAATTTTTTTTGCGGCTTTAAGCAAATAAAATAGAAAAACAAATAATTTCTGTTTTTTGCTTGAGTTTTTAAAGAATTGTTATATACCAGATGGTATAGAGTTTTATGACAGGAGATAATAAGATGATTACATCAATGCATGCCGAGGAGATTTTGGGTATTGTAAATTCTAATCACCAAAATCCGCATTTAGTATTAGGTTGTCATATGGTAGATGTACCGTTAGAAACAGAAGTGAAAAAAATTCCTTCTGTTCGTACTTTTTTACCGGATGCCAATAAAGTGTTTGTAGTGGATAAAAAGACCGGAGAAGAATATTCAATGTTCAAAGTTCATAATGACGGACTTTTTGAAGCTTTTATTTGGAATAAAAATGCAGACTTTGAATATTGTTTCAAAGCTATCGGGATAAATGGTAAAGAATGGACTTTTGATGATCCTTACGGAACTTTTGTTGAAGGTCTTACTGAATTTGATCGTTATTTGTTCAATCGTTCTCAACATTATAAAATCTATGAGAAAATGGGTGCTCATATGATGACTGTTGATGGGAAAGAAGGTGTTTATTTCTCTGTATGGGCTCCGAATGCACAACGAGTAAGTGTTGTCGGAAATTTTAATAATTGGGACGGTCGTAAAGATCCTATGGATCTATTGAGTGATTCCGGTATCTGGGTTTTATTTATAGAGGGATTGAAAAGCGGCGATATTTACAAATATGAAATAAAAACAAAAAGCGGTTCGTTACTCGAAAAATCAGATCCTTACGCAGTTTATTCAGAAGTGCGTCCTAAAACTGCGTCTGTTATTTATTCTCTTGACGGTTATCATTGGAATGATGATGATTGGATGAAAAGACGTTCTGAACGTGATAATAAAAAAATGCCTGCAAGTATCTATGAAGTGCATCTTGGTTCTTGGAAAAAGAAGGCTGACGGATCATTTCTAACATACAGAGATTTTGCAGATGATTTGATTTCTTATGTAAAAGAACTTGGTTTTACTCATATAGAGTTACTTCCTGTTGAGGAACATCCTTTTGACGGCTCATGGGGATATCAGGTAACCGGATATTTTGCTCCTACAAGCCGCTTCGGAGAACCGAGAGATTTACAATATTTTGTAGATAAATGTCATGAAAATAATATAGGTGTTATTTTGGATTGGGTTCCGGGCCATTATCCTAAAGATGCTCACGGATTAATAAATTTTGACGGTACAGCTTTGTATGAACATGCCGACCCTCGTAAAGGCGAGCATATGGATTGGGGAACTAAAATTTTCAATTACGGACGTTTGGAAGTTAAGAATTTCTTGATTTCGAATGCGATGTATTGGGTTGATAAATTCCATTTTGACGGATTACGTGTAGATGCTGTTGCTTCAATGCTTTATCTTGATTATTCCAGAAAAGAAGGTGAGTGGATTCCTAATGAATTCGGCGGCAGAGAAAACTTGGAAGCTATAGAATTTATGAAACACTTAAATTCTATTATGGAACAGTATTATCCGGGTGTATATATGATTGCCGAAGAATCAACATCTTTCCCTAGTGTATCAAAACCGGCATATTTGGGAGGATTGGGATTTAATTTTAAATGGAATATGGGATGGATGCATGACACTCTTTCGTATATCCAAAAAGATCCTGTGTATAGAAAATATCATCACGGAGAATTAACATTTAGTTTTGTTTACGCTTGGAGTGAAAATTTTATTTTACCGATTTCTCATGACGAAGTAGTTCATGGAAAAGGTTCAATGATAAATAAAATGCCTGGTGATTATTGGCAAAAGTTTGCTAATTTAAGAGCTTATTATACTTATATGTGGACTCATCCGGGAAAACAGTTGTTGTTCATGGGACAAGAATTCGCACAGTTTAATGAATGGAATGCAGAAAAGTCATTAGAATGGGATTTGTTGGGATATGATTCTCATAAAGGTATTCAACGATGTATTGCCGATTTAAATAAGGTTTATTGTCAAAATCCGGCTTTATGGCAAAAAGATTGTTCAACTGATGGTTTCTACGGAATTAATTGCGGTGATAGTGATAATAGTATTATTTCATTTATTCGATATGGCGAAAATCCGGGAGATTTTGTGGTTGTTGCGGTGAATTTTACTCCGGTAGAAAAGTATGCTTATCGTCTTGGGGTTGATGAAAATTGCTTCTATGAAGAAATTTTTAACAGTGATTCTCAAATGTACGGCGGCAGCAACTTTGGAAATGCCGGCGGAGTATGGTCTTTTAATGAGCCATCTCATGGAAAGCCATTCTCAATTGATATAAAATTGCCGCCTTTGGGAGCTGTTATATTCAAGCCAAAAAGATAAATATTTGATTATATAAAAGGAATTGCAGGTGAAAATGTTATTTTTCTATACCTGCAATTTTTTTTTGACTTTTGGATACTTTTGTAATTTAATGCGACAATTAATATAGAAACTCGAGGTAGTGTTTTGAAAAAAATATTTAATCCGGAATATAAAAATAATCGGAAAAAATATTTCTCGGATATTTCAGATGATAAATGGAATGATTGGCAATGGCAAATCGATAATAGAATTACCGAAGCAAATCAATTGAAGAATTTTTTCCAAAATATTGATGTAGAGGCAATAAATAAAGTTTCAGAGCGATTTTCTTTTTCTGTAACACCTTATTTTTTATCATTAATAAATAATGATACTCCGTTAAACGATCCTGTAGGGAAACAAATAATTCCTGATATTAGAGAATTTAAATACGATTCACGTTTGATATTGGATCCTTTTAAAGAAGAAAATGAGCGTTCCCCGATTCGGGGAGTAGTACAACGTTATCCTGATAGAATTATTTTGGTTACAACAAATTTTTGCCCGGCAAAATGTCGTTATTGTACCAGGAAATGGAATTGGGATAAATGTCAGGTTTTAACGTTGCCGATGTTGGAAAATGTTGTTGCTTATCTAAAAAAACATCCGGAAATCAGGGAAGTTATATTAACTGGTGGGGAACCTTTTTTATTGAATTTAGATTTTTTGGATTCCGTATTATCTGCAATATCATCGGTAGAAAGTATAGAAGTAATTCGAATAGGAAGCAGAATCTTATCATTTTTACCTCAACGAATTACTGACGATGTGATTTCGATATTATCTAAGTATTCTCCGATTTGGATTGTAACGCATTTTAATCATCCGAATGAATTTACGCCGGATACGGAAAAAGCTGTAAAAAAAATTCTGAGTGCTGGCTGTGCTTTGTGCAACCAAAGTGTTTTGTTGAAAGAAGTTAATGATTCTGTAGATGTTATGAAAGAACTCGTTCATGCGTTGCAGAATATATTAATTAAACCTTATTATATTTTTCATCCGGATTTAATCGAAGGTACATCTCATTTTAGAGGTTCTATTAATGACGGAATTCAAATAATGAAAGGATTGCGAGGGTACACCGGAGGTATTTGTGTGCCGTACTATGTTGTTGATTTACCTGAAGGCGGGAAAATTCCGTTATTACCGGAATATATATTAAAAGAGGATGAAAAGGGTTTTTTATTTTCTAATTACGAAGGTAAGGAAATCTTCTATAGCAGGTAATTTTGTGATGTAAAAGTCTAAATACTTGTTTTTATTGTCAGAACGTGATATATTCCGCACTATTCGAAAAAAAGAGGTTTTTTTCTTGAATATCTCAAAAGAGACAATAACTCTTATAAAAGAAAATGTCGATATTGTTGATGTGGTTTCTGATTATGTAAGAACTCTTAAAAAATCAGGAAAGAATTGGCTGGGATTGTGTCCTTTTCATAATGAGAAACATCCGTCGTTTACTGTTTCAAGCGAAATAGGAATGTATAGGTGTTTTTCTTGCGGAGAATCCGGTGATATAATTCGATTTTTAATGAAGATTGAAAATATTTCTTTTGTGGAGTCTGTGGTTATTTTGGCTAAGCGAGTCGGAATAACTTTGGAGATGTCGGCAGAAGAAGCTTCAGTTAGTTATAAAAAAGATGAATTAATACAATTTAATACTCGAATATATAAATTGTTTAATTTTTTTTTATTAGATAGGAATGAAGGAGAAAAAGCCAGAGATTATCTTAAGAAACGAGGAATTGATAACGATACAATTAATCGTTTTAATCTCGGATATGTACCGGGTGGATTTTGGTTAGAAGATTTTTTGAAGAAAAAAGGTTTTCAAAATGATTTTCTGAAAGAGACCGGCGTTTTTTCTATAAAAAATGGCAAATTACGTGCAATGTTCTTTGACCGTTTAATGTTTCCTATATTTAACTATCGCAATGAATGCATTGGTTTTGGCGGAAGAGTTTTGAATGATGAAATGAAGCCAAAATATTTAAATTCACCTGAAACGATGGTGTACAAAAAAAGTTCTGTGTTATATGGGATTCAATTCGCAAAAGATGAAATGAAAAAGCGTGGTTATGCTTTTTTAGTTGAAGGATATATGGATGTTATTGCTTGCCATAAAAATGGTTTAGCAAATGCTGTTGCTCCATGTGGTACTGCGGTAACTAGGGAACAACTAAAATTGGTTTCAAGATATTGCGGAGAAATTATTTTATTGCTTGATGGCGATGCTGCCGGTGTAAAAGGAGCTGTCAGGGCATTAAAAGAAGGTGTGAATCTGGAAGATATAAAATTTTCTGTGATTTTATTGCCTAAAGGAATGGATCCGGATGAATATTTTAAAGAAAATCAAATGGAGGATTTTGAAAGACTTTTAGAGAACCGAATAGAGGCTTTTGATTTTTGTATAGAATACAAAAGTAAAGATGTAGATTTGAAAGATTATCAGGTTCTATCTGGAGTATTGAAATTTTTATTTGAATATATAGCGTCATGGGAAAGTGGAATTACACGAGAGCTTTTGTTACAGCGTCTTTCTGAAAAATTATCTCTGAATTTAGGAACTGTAGAACAGGAATTTGAGCGTTTTCTCGGTTTAATGAAAAATAATTTTGTAGAAAAAGAGAGTGAAAGTTCGGATGAGAAACAAAAAATATCGGAAGATTCGGGGAATAAAAATATTTTCTTGCTTGATGCAGTATCGAGAAAAGAAATAGATTTGATTCTTTATCTACTTTTTTATGACAAAAGTGAAGAATTGGTAGAGCAGTGTGAACTGAAGAAAGAATTTTTTTCTAATCAAGCAATTGCGGATTTGTATGATTTTTCCAGAGAAAATCATTTTTCCAAAGAATTTTTTTTGGAAAACTTAACAGATGTAAAATTGCTGAATTATGTAACGGAAAGGTTATTGTCTACAGATTTTGATGTATCAATGGTAACTTTAAAATGTTGTATTATTGATTTAGTGATAGCCCAGTTTAAGAGGTTTTGGCAAAAAAAAGGAAATGAAATCAATGAACAGATTAAGTTGTCCGAGATGTTTAAAGATTTGGAGTTGATTAGTGTTCTTCAGAATGAAAAATTAAAAATTACCAATGAGATTTTAAAATTATCAAGATTGCAGGAGTTGAAAAAAGAATGAAGGATCTACTTGAATATGTAGAAATACAGAATCTTTTGAAAATCGGTAATGAAAAAAAAATCATTACTTTTGAGGAGTTGAATAAAAATTTACCTCAAGAAATTCTTATAGATGAAAGAATCGATGATGTCTTGATTTTATTGAAAGATGCAGGCATTACAATTCAGGATGAAACGTTATCTGAAAAAGAATTAAATGATCTTCTTGCAGCTGAAAGTAAAAAAGATTCTAAGAAAAAAATAATCAGTGGCGGAACTGCGTCTCTTTCTGATGATCCGATTCGTATTTATTTAAAAGAAATCGGTAAAGTCGATTTACTTAGTGCAGAAGATGAAGTTAAACTCGCTAAAAAAATCGAAGAAGGTGAAGAGCAGATTAATACTTCTATTCGAAAAGTAGGTATTACTTTAATTGAATTTTCAAATCTTTTGGAAAAAATAAGTGCAGAACCGATAGATCCTAATCGTACTATTGTTACAATTCGTTCAGATTCAAAAGATTATTCTGCAGAAAAGAAAAGATTAAAAAGTAAATATAAAGACATATTAGATCCTTTTATGAAGAAAGTTTTTAGCTTTAAATCATTATTAGAGAAGAATAGAACATTAAAAAATCCGGAAGAAAAAGAAAAACTTGCGGTTGAAATAGCAAAAGCTCAGGAAGAGGCTTTTGATATTATGTTTTCTCATGAAATAGATAATCAGGATATTTTGCATTTAGCAGATAGTGTTGTTGATGTTATGCACAAGATTATCAAAATAGAAAATGAAAATAAGAAAATCTTATCTAAATTAAAAATAAAGAATACAAAAGATTTTAAAGATTTAATAAAAGAACTTGATAATCATGAACAACGAAAAGAAATTGAAGAAGAATACGGTTATAGTGCAGAAAAGATTCATGATTTATATAAAAAGAAATCTAGAAATGATGTTCAATTAAAAGCTTATGAACAAAAATATTTTAATTCCATAGATGAAATCAAAAAGTTTGGAAATAATATTTTTTGTGGTGTAGAAAAAGTTAAGAATGCAAAGGCTAAGTTAGTAAATGCGAATTTACGTCTTGTTGTTTCAATTGCTAAAAAATATACAAATCGCGGTCTTATGTTTTTTGATTTAATTCAAGAAGGTAATATCGGATTGATCAAGGCTGTAGATAAATTTGGGTATACAAAAGGGTATAAGTTTTCAACTTATGCGACATGGTGGATTCGACAGGCAATAACTCGTTCAATAAGTGATCAGGCAAGAACTATTCGTGTTCCTGTTCATATGATAGAACAAATAAATAAAGTTCATCGTGAAAGTAGAAGACTTATGCAGGAATTGGGACGTGAGCCGACTACAGAAGAAATTGCTAAGGAATTGAATTGGTCTGTGAATAAGGTAAAAAGCGTTCGTAATGTAGCCAGAGAACCTGTAAGTTTGGAAACTCCGATAGGTGAAGAAGACGATAGTTCTTTAGGAGAATTTATTGAGGATAAAGGATTTGAAAATCCGTTGGAATATGTTATAAACAATGACTTTAAAGAGATTTTTAGAAAATTAATAAAAAATCTTCCCGTAAAAGAACAAAATGTATTACATATGCGTTATGGTTTTGAAGACGGTTGTGCATCAACATTAGAGCAAGTCGGTAATTACTTTAATGTTACACGAGAAAGAATCCGTCAGATAGAATCAAAAGCTAAGAGTAAACTTAGAAATTCTAAAAATCGTAAAATGTTAGAAGATTTTATTGATAACAATATTAATAATTAGGAGTATAGGTTATGACTGAAGTTGATAAATCAGTATATGATAAACTGATAGAATATCAGGATATCTTGATGGATAAGTTTAAGTTGGAAGAATTAATGGATGGATTACCTAAGGTAATTGCTTCTAAGAATGAAATTTTGAGCCGATTGAAAAAAGCTTATTTATCAAAGCATAAACAATATAAAAAGTTAGAAGAAAATCTTTTAACTTATGATAAGAAATTTGGTGAGTTAAAATTAGAACAAGCAGATTTAGAAGAAAAAAGAAAAGTAACTAAAACTCAAAAAGAATTTGAAGTTATTGATAAGAGTATACGTGACAAAAAAGAAAGAGAAGAAGAACTTCACACTCAAATGGAACAAGACAGAGAAGTTATTAATGATTTACGTAGTGCTATCAATGACTATGAAATCGATATGAAACGACAAGAAGAAGATATTGCCAGAGAACAAGAGCGTATCAATGCAGAATTAGCAAAAGTTAAAAAAAGTATGGAAGAACTTGAAGCTAAGGAACGAGAAGTTGTTGAAGTTATCGATGAGGATTTCCGTGCAAAATTTGAAAAAATTGTTAGAAATAAAGAAGGTCGAGGAATTGTAGCCTTAACTTGCGGATATTGTACCGGATGTCATTTGGTTTTACCTCAAGAATTTATCAATAAGGTAAGAAGTAATGATAAGATTTATTTCTGTCCGAATTGTTCAAGAACTCTTTACTTTAAAGAAGATGACGTTGCCGGAGGAGAAAATATCTTTTCTGCTTTTGGTAATGCTGACGATGATGATGATTTCTTTAATGCAGAGGATTAATTTTAATGTCAAATAAAGAGAAAGGTTCTTTGATAACAGAAAATTCTGTTTTTAAAGCAATTCTTTCAAATAAAGAAGTGCAGGAAACGGTTGCAAGAGCTATTTCCTGCACTTCTTTAGAATTGGAAGAGTTCTTGAGTCAACGTGTATGTACTACAAAAAAATTGTCATTTTATACGGATGGGGGAGCTCGCGGTAATCCGGGAATTTCGGGATGTGGAGTTGTCGTAGATGATGGTTCTGTAAAAAAGGGATATTTTTATTATCTTGGTATTCAGACCAATAATTTTGCGGAATATACGGGATTATTGAAAGCGTTATCCATAGCTAAGGAAATGAATGCCGAGGAAGTTGTTGTATATTCTGATTCAGAGCTTATGTGTAAACAAATAACCGGGGAATATAAGGTAAAAAGTCCCCAGTTAGGAATTTTATATAAAGAGGCAATGCTTTATATTTATAATTTGAAATCTTTTAAAATAAAGCATGTGCGTAGAGAATTTAACAAAGATGCAGATCTTTTAGCAAATATGGCTATGGATGAAAAGAGAAATGGAGAAGTAGAGTTTACAACCGCTATTTCTTAATATTATTAATGGAAATAGAGGAAAGTCCGGGCTCCATAGGATATGACGCCGGATAACGTCCGGACTTTGCAAGTAATTGCAAGGATGGAAAGTGCAGCAGAAAGTATACCGCCGGGAATCCGGTAAGGGTGAAATGGTGAGGTAAGAGCTCACCGCATGAATGGCGACATTTATGGCATGGTAAACCCCGTCAGGAGCAATGTTAAGTAGAAAGAGGGCTATCCGTTCATTAACTTTCGGGTAAACAGCAAAAGAGTGTTATAGTAATATAATTACCAGACAGATGGTTGTTTCAAACAGAACCCGGCTTACGGCTCTACTTTTTGATTTCTTTTATTCGTTATTCTTAATCAGAAAAGAATCGAGTTTTGCAAGTTTATTATCAATGCTGTCTAATCGCATTTCTATTATTTCATCATAATCGTAGTCAAATTCTTGATTGTCAATCTCGTAAGCTAAATCTTCTATTTGTTCCCAGCCGATATGAACATCAATTTTATTTATTTCTTGGGCATATAATTTTGTTTTTTCCCAATAATGTTTAGCTATGTCATAACGAGATTTTGCAATTTCAAAACTGTTCTTTATTTCTTCTGCCCATTCGGCATTATAAAAAACTACGTCACGCTTATCATATTCCCAACCCCAACCCATGTATTCTTTGGTAAGCAAGTAGTAAATATGAAAACGCAATAATAATTTGTATTTTACATATTCTTCCCATGTATTTGTCACAATTATAGCTTGACTGGGATGAGCATTGACGAGTTTTAATGAGTTTTCAAGCCAGAAAATATTTCTTTTATAGTTTGTTTGATTGGATAATAAATTTGATTCATATAAACGATAAACTTGTTCGATATAAATCATTTTTTGCGGTTTTGCGATAATATTTGAAATCGACACAATAGTAAGAATGATTGCAATTATTGTTACTTTAACCTTTTTCATTATTATCCAATCCTTATCAAAACTAATTTTAGAAGAAATCTTCTTGTGACTTCAAACGTGTAGACATTGATGATAAATCATGAATATCATTTGTGATCTTATCTATCGAGTTTTTGAGTATTTCGATATGCTCTTTAAAGTTCGAAGTATATTTATCTAATGAATCAATATTTGTAGTCATTTTTTCATTAGTTGTTTTTGTTGTTAAAGTGATAGGGAGTAATTTTTCAGTTTCACCTTTTGTTTTATCGGCAAGGTTACGAATTTCGGTAGCAACTACGGCAAACCCTTTTCCCATATCCCCGGCACGAGATGCTTCTATTGCGGCATTTAATGAAAGTAAGTTAATTTGTTCTGAAATTTCAGAAATTGTATTTACAATAGGAGCAAATGCATTTGAATCTTTTTGAGAATCAATATTCAATTTGTGTATATCAGAAATTATTTTCAAAATTTCATTCAATGCAATTATAATTTTTTCACTTGCAGCTTGCATTGATGTGATATAGAGATTCATTCCGGATGCAGTAGAAGATAAATTAGATGAAATTTCTGTATTATTTTTTACTGCTGTTTTTAATAATTTTTCTGTATTTTTAGAACTACTCATTAAATTACAAAGGCGATTGGCAACGGCTGTAGCAAATTCATCAACATCATCGTAACCTGTATAGCTGCAAACAAAATCTTGAGGATAACGGAATGTTGCATTTTCAAAAGCTTTTACCAATTTATCAACGGACATTTTCAGAATAGGTTTTGGTGATTCTGAGAAGAAAATACGCTCTGTTGATACATTGTGCAAATCACAATATTGAGTAAGTCTTTCAAAAGTAGATTGAGCTTTTGCTTTATTTTTGTAATTTGCAATAGAATTCATCTCAATATTGTAAATGTTCCATTTTAATTCTTCGTGCGTCATGTTTATGTCACATGCTGGACCGTTGAAACAGCCCATTTTACAGCTGGAACAATCAATAAGAAGAGGGAAATGCTCAAATTTCTCTTCAATATTTTTTTGGAGATCCGGTAGTTTTTCTTTGAACATTTCATAACCGGAATATTCATTTGTATAGATAGATTGAAATTTTCTGCTTAGAAGTTTGTTCATACCGCCGTTTTGGCAGAATGTATTACCTCTTTCAGGAGTTTCCAATTCGAAATTTTCTTCTTGATATTTATTTATATCAACTTTATGAAGTTGCAAATATTTTTCAAGATTATCAAATGTCAGATTGTATTGAATACTTCCGTCAGTATCCGGATCCTTAAATTCTCTTCGTTTTGCAATACATGGACCTAAGTATGCTATGTCTCCATCAAATTTAAGTTTTCTTCTTATATAATTGGCAAGGATAACAGCCGGAGAATGAAGATGTGCCAAATTATTGATTAAAGTCGGTTGATAAATTTTTATATATTCGGTTGTTGCCGGGCAACGTTGCGTCAATAGAGGAACACGAGTTTCATCCTGAATTTGATCTAAATATTTACTTGCTAAAATTTCAGCTCCGAGAGCTTCATTATAAATCCCATCGAGAACCAGAGTAGATTTTAAATAACCTAATAAGTTTTTGTAATTATTTTTATATTTGATTAAAACAACGGGGGATACGATAAGACATGTTTTATTTCCCTTGTTAATCTTATTTATAAAATCATCAAAATCATCAACTAAATCAATAGCTTCGTATTTACATGCTTTATAACAATTTCCACATCCGATACATAGATTGTCATTTACGGATACAGATTGACCATCCGTGGATAAACAGTATTTTACGGGACAAGCTTGAATACAAGCTTTGCAGTTTACACATTTTTCGCTATTGAATTTTACAACCTTACACAGATCCATATTTCCAACCTTATTTTACTAAAATGTAGCTTCTTATTCTTATCGAGAAAAGAAAGCAAAACTATAATTTATTTCTTTTAAAAATAAATGATTTTTTTCTTTTATCGTGCTGAAAACGAAAAAAACGGCAAAAGAAAAAAATTGCATGTTGATTTTCATTTTCTTTTATTAAACAGTTTTTAATGTTCCCAAAATAAATATTCCGCAAAAAATTAATCCTATTCCAATGAAATTCCATTTATTTAGTTTTTCTTTCAACAGAAAAGCTGAAATGAACATTGTCCATAAATATGTAATTGATGTCATCGGTAAAACAACGGAGTAGGGAAGGTATTTTAAATAGAATACATTTAATAATGCAGCAAGAAAATACAAAAAACCGCCGAGATAGAAAAACGGGCTGAAAATGTAACCGGTGATATTTTTGATTTTGTTTCCTGCAATTTTTAGAAAATATGCACCGAATGCTCCTAAAATAGTTCCTATCACAAGTAAGATAAAACAGAATACAATCATGATTTTTCTCCTTTTGATAAACAAATGATTCCTAAAATTATAAATACGACAGCAATAATGTGCTGCATTGTAATTTTCTCATTTAAAAATATGTTACCTAAGAAAATCGCTGCAATGTAGCTGAATGAAAAAATTGGCTGAAGCATACTGAGTTTGCCGAAACGCAATGCTATTGTCATGATTAATGCTCCGCCTGCGTAAATAATAAATCCGGCAATTAACCAAAGATTAATTTGTGCTTCCGATATTTTCCAAAAGAGTTGACCTATGGCTACAAACATTGCAGCAATAAGCATTAATATAATTCCTGATAATGTCTTATTTTTCATTTATTTATCCTTATCATTTAATCTTCAAAAATTTTTCCGCCGGAATAAAAAGCTCGTTTCCAATATTTTGCACTTAAATCTGAAATTACTACACGCCTGTTATTACCGAAAGATTGTGCGTGTATAAAATAATTGTTTCCCAAATAAACACCGACATGAGAAACATTAATAGTTCCGTCAGTCGCAAAGAAAACCGCATCACCGGGTTTTAGTTGGTATTTTAAAACTCGTTCAAATTTACGATGCATAGCAGCAGATGTTCTTGGCAAAGGTTTGCCGGTAGTTTCCAGTGAAACAGTATAAAGCAACCCGGAACAATCAATTCCTTTTTTATTTATACCGCCGTAAACATATGGAACTCCCAAATAATTACGCAATCCCTGTACAAATTTTTCTCTGTCGTTTGTCGGTTGTTTGCTTGTTCCGAACAACTCGGAAAGTTCTGCCTCGGAAAAATTTGTTGTTCCCCAGAAATTATCGGTTACGTTTGAATTTGCAAAAGAAAATGTAGTTATCATTAAAAAAGCAATTATGAAGATTCTCATATTTATCTCCTTTAAATCGTCGCATTATACATAATTTGGAAGCTTTTAGAAAAAACATTAGGTATATCGATTACTTTTGTAAGAAATTTAGGCTGCATAATTTTTTAATAATTTGATTACAAATGAATATTTGTATTGGATTAGGCAGAATTAAAATAGGTATAACGATTGCTAATTGCTCATTTAATAATGAGATAAAGATTAATTTAAAAGTAATGAAGAATTATAAAATTAAAGTTTAAAAGTTTAGATACTGATATTTAGAAAGTTAAAGTGAGGAAATTATGAGAAAATTAGCAATATTGTTATCTTTTCTTTTTATTTATAATCTTATTTTTGCAACAGATTCTGTATCGTCGGATGTTACAGATGATACCGTTGTACAAAATGAGTTTTCTACGGAAAAAAAGAAAGCTCCGAAAGATCCTGTAGTGCAATTCAGAATGTTTGCAGACTTTAATGTTTCGCCTTTTTATTGGGAAATATCAAAAAATCTCGGTGGATTCGGAATGAACGGTAGTCTTATGCTTGGTGCTGTATGGCAGCAAAAAACTTTCGGACTGCAAGCTGATATAAACTACAACTCTTTTGCCTCACTTGAAGATTCAGATTCAGAAAAAGTTGACGGAGCATATTGTATGTTTCGTTTTACGGCAACATCGTATATTCCGTTGACAAAATGGATGGATATAAAAGTAAGTGCCGGAGGAGCGTTTATGTCTACGGCATTTATTTATCAAACAATTCGTAACATTCAACAACTCTATGCCGGTCCGTCTCTCGGATTTGATATGTTTTTACGTATTCCGTCATTTTATTATGCAGAATTACAGCTTATCAATCGATTTGATTTGATGATTGCAGAAGATCAAAATGTTTATCCGTATTATTACAGCGGAGCAAGAATCAATTTTTTTCCTTATGTTAAATGGATTAAACTCTATGCCGAAGTCGGCGTAATGCCGTGGTTTTATAAAGATGAGCAGGTAAAAGTAGAAACTGCGATGTTTACGTGGTCTGTGGGAGTTTCTTTTGATGCGACAATGCCGTCATCGTTCAAAATTAAACCGGATAAAAAGCCTAAAGCTAAAATTGTAAAAGGATTTACTCCAACCACGTCTTCGTTGCCGGAAATATTAAGAATTAAGGAAAAGCCGGAAGCTTGGATTGAAGATTGCAGTATTGCGGAAATGGTGGCATTACCGGAAACAAAAGAATTGCCGCCGCTTCCTAAAATGGATAAGAAAACACGGCTGCGTTATATTGAAATTATCGAAGAACTTGAAGAATACTACGGAGATGCGAGAGTTCTGTCGTTCCGTAATGTATTGTTCAAACCGAATACTTCAGAGCTTGTTAATGAAAAGCAAGAGAAAATTTTACAAGAAGTAGCTCAGTTGTTGTTACAATATGACAATATTTTTATCAATATTTGCGGTTACACAAATGATACCGGTGAAGATGAGTTGGAAAAAATACTTTCAGAAGAACGTGCAGAGTTTGTAGTAAAATACATGGAAGAACAAGGAATTCCAATGGATAAAATGACACTGGCAGGACGTGGAAGTGCCGGGCTTAAAACTAAAGCGATTGATGATATTAATCGTCGTGTAGAATTAAGAGTTTTGATGAAAATTGAAGAAGAGGATTATGAGTAATTCTCTTTTGAATGAAAATAAAACTCGTAATGCGGCGGTAGATTTACTGAAAGTAGCTGCGTTGTTTTTGATGATTTTTGATCATGCATATATTTTATTGTTAAAACAACCGGCTCCGTCGTTTTTACGCTTTTTCTATGAAATAGTGCCGCTTAGCCCGGCATTATTTTTATTTTTGTCCGGGTATTCGTCGGCAATTTCCAAAGCTTATCTAAAAAGAAAAAAACGGTTGCTGTCTGCGGCAGTGTATTTTGCTGTAAGTAATATTTTTTTTATAGTAGAACACGGTTTTCAATTTCCACATTTTCCGATGGCTACGGGAATTTTGAGTACGATAGCATTGCTGGTGATTTTCACGGTTATAATGGGGCTTTTACCGGAAAGAATACGTTTTTTTCTGTCATTTACGTTATTCGTAATTTTTACAATTGTTTTTGTCATTTTAAGAATTAATAAATTGAAAATTTTTCCGCTTACATACGGATATGAACCTTTATTTCCTACATTTTTATTCGGGATAATAGGTTTTTCATTTGGATTGGGAAAAAATCAAAGTCAGACAAAAATATTTTTCCTTACTTTTATAGGCGGAGTTTTTGGAGTGGTGACCCGTTTGTTCGGAATACAAAAACTTTTTGTAAGCGGCGGCTGTTACTTTACTTCTTATACATTCAAGTATTCTAATCTTGTACAGAATTTGTTAAGCGGTGATATAGACGGCAGATACAATGTATCAATTTGGAATTTTGATATTTCTTGCTTCTTTTATGTATTATCCATAGTTGTTTTACTTGTGCTTGTGTCAGAAAGGATTCTCGAAAATAAAAAAATAGCCGGCGTTATAACACTGCCGGCAAAATATTTGTTTATTCATTATGTGCTGCATTTAGCTGTATTGACAGCCGTTTACGGTTTGCTTGCTGGCAAAACTTTTTCAGTGCCGGTCTTTTGCATTTTTATCAGTTTATTAATGATAACCGTATATCTTGTAAGTGTTTTGCTTGACAGACTTTACAAGAAAAACTACCAAGGCATTTCACCGGTGTAGTTATCATCATTAAAAATATCGGCATCATTGCTTGGTTTTGGCGGCTGTCCTTTGTAATTTATACCGATTAAAAAAGTTTCAAAACTGTTTTTACGACAAGAATTTGGTTTAAACCATTTAACAGATTCAAAAGTTTCTTTTATCAGATTCGCGATTTCTCTTTCATCGCCGCCTTGGAAAATCTTAGCAATAAAAAAACCGCCGGCTTTTAAATGTCTGTATGCAAAGTTCAATGCTTCACGAACGAGTTCCGATGACTTGTAGCAATCCGTAAGGCGATCTCCGGAAGTATCCGGAGCCATATCGCTGATTACAGCATTGAAAGGCCCGTATTCTGCAATTTTAGATTGATTATCTTCACGCATGAAATTTCCATGCACAAGAACAATATTATTTGCCGCACAGAGGATTTTCTTATAATCAATACCTACGACCAGCCCGGAATCACCTACAACTTGTGACACGTATTGACTCCACGATCCGGGAGCACAACCTAAATCGACCACTCGCATTCCTTTTTTAAACAAGTGCATTTTATTTTCGATTTCTTCAAGCTTATAAATACTTCTTGCGAAATATCCGGCATCTTTTGCCTTTTTGGTATAAAAATCGGGTTTTTCATAAATATTTGACATGGAAATCTCCTATGCGACTTTTAATACACTAATCATTGGGAAAAATCAATCATCGGAATCTTCCCATTCCCAAAGTTCTTTTTCCAGAGGTAAATCAGGATCGGTAATTTTAAACTGCCTAAGATTAATTTTTAATTGGTAAGTATATTTTATCGAATGAAAAAATGCCGGTTTTTCATCATAAACAGACGTATCTTTCAATAGAAATGTTAGTTTGCAATGATGTTCCAGCGGAATATTCTTTTTATGTTTGAAAATTCCTGTAGCTTGAAAGCTTTGCTGAAAATTACCGCTGTACTCATAAAATCTTGTGGTACCGGATAATCCGACTCGGAATTGCCTTATTCGATAATAAAAACCGCTGCTTCCCGAAATCCGGAAAGTTTCGTCAGTAGCAAGAAAAACTGGATTAACATTTGCAAACAGAGTAAAATTACCGACATTCCATTTTGCCCGTAGATACCACCCGGGATTTACTTTACGCAAATAATTTATATCTGCGTAGGTATTAAATCTGTTGATTAACTGTAAATCGCATCGAGTAAGCAGTTGGGTATACCGAAATTTAAATGCGGCAGAAACAAAAAATGTTTCATTAAAAGATTTTACATCCGGATTTTCAGTATCATTAAAATATAAATTACCTGAAGTTCCGGTCGAAATAATAGGAAGCCACGTTTTATCAGTGGCATTAAGCAGTGTGACTGCGGCATAAAAAATAATAATAAGTAAATGTTTCATACTAATTATAAAGACTTTTTTTTCTTTTTTATTGCAAAATTTGGCAAAAAAAATAAAAAAAATTGAGTTTTGTTAAATAACAGGTATTATCATGGAGAAAAACGGAGGGGAAAATGCAAGAAATTATGCGACATACTATAGACAGAAGGGTAATCAGAGAATGGAATCTTATCCGAAAAGATAGACTTACAAAACTTGAAGAAAAATATGAATGGGATGTAAAAAATATAGATTTATATGCTAAGACAGCGTTGGAAGTAGCGATTTATTCGGCTGTTTTAGATGATGAAAATGCTTGCATAAAATACTTGCAGCGATCAAAACAGGCATATATGGCATATTTGGAATTAATGGCATTTGATAGGGTAGTTACTCTTGAATTTGATAATAATATTTCATATTCATTTGCACCTATTTTTAATCAAAAAGGAATAAAAGCCAGTTTATGGTTACGTTTGTATTATTTGGGGATAATTTTACGTGATAAAGCTGTAGGTAAATTTTTACTGACAATTCCTATGCGTAAGTTTGTTTATCCGCCGACAGAAGAGATTTCAATATTACTGAAAAACTATATTTCTTTTTCTTATTCATTTTTGGAAAAACCGGATTTATCAAAACTCGAAGCTTGTTATAAGATTACAGATGAAAACAAAACAATTTCATCTTATAAAATTACGCCGGAAAATATTCCGTACTTGAGTTTGTTTATGATGAATCACGAACTTTTGGCATTGAAAAGTATTTTAGAAAATGACGTTGATTCATTTAATGATGCGTTAGAAAAATCATTAAAAGATCATAGAGCGTTTTGGTCACAAAAGCGTATTTTGCGTGCAGGCGGAGATCCGGTTTGTATGGATTCCAACGGATTTGTTTCATTACCGCTTACGGCGATTTGTGCGATAGCTTATGACAAAAATTTTCCTATAGACCACGACTGTGCGTACATTCCTGAATTCCTTATAACCGGAGAAGATTTGTAATTTAAAAAAAAGTGTACCCAAAAAAATTAAGTTTCGGGATACACTTTTTTTATCCTTATTTATTATGTGCCTGTCTGACAAGTCGGATTCCGTAATGTGTGCTGCGGTGTCCCGGCGATCTAAAATTACGTGTGGTTATGGTAGAACGTTTTATTTTTACATGCCAGCTTCCGCCGCGGCGGATTTTTTCTGTACCGTAAGGAATTCCGCGTGGATTATTCAATTTCTTTTTGTCGTATGATCCGTACCAATCCCAACACCATTCCCATACATTGCCGGTCATATCGTAAATTCCTAAGGCATTAGGCTTTTTCAGTCCGACATCACGTGGTCCGTGATCCGGAGAGCTTTCATCTCCGGCATTGTTCAAAAACCATGCTACTTCATTTATATTATTACTTCCGCTGAAAATCGTATTGCTTTTTTTATTACCGCCGCCGGCAGCATATTCCCATTCAGCCTCGGTAGGAAGCCGATAACCGTTTGCATTCCAGTCACATGTTACAGTCCAGCGATATTTATCTTTACGGCTTAAATTCATTTCGTCTTTTGTATCACGGTCAATTTTATAGCAAGGCTCCATATTTTTCATTTTACTGTAAGCATTACAAAATTCTATAGCATCATACCAATTGACTTTTTCTACCGGATGATTTTCTCCTACAAAATAGCTTGGATTATTTCCCATTACGGCTTGCCATTCTTTCTGTGTTATTTCGTATTTGCTTATATAAAAACTGTCTACGCAAACACGATGTTGCGGTTTTTCATCAGCCCTGCCGTTTTCGTTTCCCATTAAAAAATTACCGCCTTTTACGAATATCATTTCGATATCCGGCATATCGGCGTAAAGTCTTGTTACAGACAAACTTATAAATAACAAAAATATTTTTTTTATCATTAAAACCCTTTTTATTTAAAATGTTTTCATTTGATGTATCGGCTGTTATTAACAGTTTTCGCACTAACATGACAAGAGATTTTAATTTTTATTAAATTCAATGCCGAAAATCTTTTTTGAATTTATAAAAAATAATGGAAAATTATGACTGAATTAATATCTTTATCGCTTCAAAATATTGAATATCGCTTATTAAAAAAAATATTTCTTAAAAATCCTCCGTCAATTTCGGCTGCAATCCCTTTATTGCTGGTTCCTTTGGCGATAGAATTTTTATTTGTAATAATTTGCAGTTTGTTTCTGGGAAGATTTTGGGTAGCGTTACCGGTGACTTTAGTTTATTTGACAATTCCATGCGTTTTTTTACGACATCGCATAAAATTGGCAATGCGACCGGAAATTCGTGATGAAATTTCCGGAAGAATGAAAAACTTAGGAAAAATGCAAGACGTTTTTCGAGATTCGTTTGCTCGTATTTCATTTCAGCTAAACTTCTGTTTTCAAATTTCTTTACTTATTATTTTGCCAGTTGCAGTTACTACACTTACGGTTCTGTCATTGAAATCAATATTGGCATTATTTTTAGAATATTTAGTAATTTTCAGTGGCTGTTTTGCGGCAGTATACTTTTTAATTTTTAGAAAATTACCGCAACCGGAGCTTTTAGATTTAAAGAATTTTAAAGAAAACAATGCAGTGGATTTACCGTTGTTATCGTTTTTAACATTGCCGTTCTCAGCAATATTGCTTGTAATTTTATTGGCATGTAAAGTTCCGATTTTTTTATCATTAATAATTTTACTTGTGTTAAGTGCAATATTTGTTATCGGCGTGCATTTTTTACTTCGTTATTTCGGGCTTTACAGTAAAACCAGAAGACGAGTATTTTTTTATAAAGTTCAAGCTAAGGCGATTGATATTCAAGAAGAACTTTCAGTATTGGAAGTGTTTTTAAAATTTTATCGTGAATATGCAATGCCGATAAATGTGTTTTTAATTTCATTTATTGTATTAGAAATTTTTGGAAAAGCATTTCTTAAAAATCAACCGAATATTTTATTTTTAGTACAAATGCTGACTTTAGTTGCGTCTTATCCGATTTTTTCACATTTCAGACGTTATGATAATAAAAGTAAGCGTCAATTTATTTGTGCCGTTTCCGTAGATTTGTTGGCTATTATTTTATTTATTATTTCGCCTTTGCGATTTACTCCGTTGTGTGAAAGTTTGCCTCAATTGATAAAAGATGTAATTACTCCCATAACCGGGCTTGTAGATAAAATTTTAATTTCTGCTGATAATTTAAAAAGTTTCACTTCATATTGGAAAATACTTTTGCCGATTCCGGGATTTCTCGTTGCTTATTTTTTGAGTTTTATCGGATTGCAATTTTTGCATTTGTTGGAAAAAATATCGTTTAAAACATTAAAAAAAGAACTTTCCGATGAACTTCCGGTAATTTTATTCAGCAGTAATCTTTCGTTATATCCGGTTTTGTTTTATGCAATTGCTTCTTTTGCCGGATTGTTGCTTTTGTATATTGAGATTCCTTTTATAAGCAACTTGCTTTTTACCTTGATTGGTACGTTGCAAGTAGAAGAGGTTTTTAAAATTACGTTGTTTACTTTGGAGAATATTACAAAATTTTTTAAGGCAATAATAATTTTGTGGACTTTATGGTGTGCGTTACAAGTTTTATTACGTTTTAATTTGGCAATGTTCAGTCATTTTATATTGTTGCAAAATGAAGTTATATTTATTCGTAACAACTTGATTCATCGTGAATCATTCAGAATCCCGTTGTCCAAAATAGATCAAGTTTATTCACAACAAAATGCGATTGAACGATTCCTTGATATCGGTTCGGTTTCGCTTAAAACCAGAGAAAACAGTAATTCTGTTGTAATTCCGGGAGTAATAGCTGTTTCCGAAAAAAATAGAATGTTAATGGATAAGATAAAAATTGATTTACAAAAGACTAAATAAGATTCAACTTACAGCCGCGATTATTACGGCAACATTACTTTCGCTTCTGTATTTTTCGCTTAATTTCAATTACCTTTCACGATTTATCGATGAAAAGGGTGATTGTCTTACGTATGATTATTATGTGCGATTGGGAATACCGCAATATCTTTTTAATCCTCATCATATAGGATTTGACTGGGCAGGGGAGCAGTTGTGTAAAATAATGCGTGATACCGGCTATACCGGAACTACAATGGTAGCACTTCAATTGCGTAATCTTATATTTGGGTCGTTATGCTTGGGGGTAATGTTTTTTCTGTTTTATAAAATTTCAAAACGTTATCTTTTATCTTTAGGTGTAGTACTGATGTATACATTTTGTGCTGCACATTGGATGTATTCACAGATAAACGACACTCCGATAATTCATTCTAACATGACTTTTTTATTGTTTTTGGCAGCATTATATTTTCCGCAGGCAAAGCACAAAAAGTTTTATGCCGGGTTATTGGGATTTTGGCATGCACTTACGATATTTTTTCATCAATCAGATGCGATTATGGCTTTACCTGTAGTTTTTATTTTGATGTTTTACACACTTTTTCCCATTGAAGAAAACAAGCGACCTCATTTTACATTTGCAAATATTCGTTATATTGCAATATATGCAGCCGTATTTTGCCTAATTGTTGTGATAGCCTACTATTATGTAGGAATTGTTTTAATCGGACTGGATTTTGATAAGGAAAATGCAAAGGCTTTTAATAATATAAAAGGCTCGACGTATTTTTTTAATTGGTTAATTCTGTATGCAAAAATTGATTATTGGGGAAAAGGTTTTGAAGCAGAAAATACTCAGGCTTTGTTTGGGCAGATGGTAGAGGGAATATCAACATATTTTTATCAACCGCAGAAATTTCAAGGAAAGGAAGTAGGTTTTCAGTTTAATGATTTTTTTGGAGCGACTTCGATTATGCCTAATTTTATCGGAGTATTATTTATTTTAGTTTTAGGCGGAAGTATTTTGCTTTTTGTACCAATGTTACGCCGGTATCGTCATGCTTTGCCGGCAGTAATTTTATATATGATAATTTATACAATACTGACTTGCTGGTGGGAAGCCGATTATCGAGAATTTTGGGTGGCTCCTATGTTTTCATTTTGGTTTTTAACGTTAATGTTTTTTAATTTTGTAATGGAAAAAGCCGGAGTAATAACGCCTTTTGTGCAAACCTCTTGTTATGCTTTTATTTTTCTTCTTGCAGGATTATTATTTTATTTCAATTTTACTGGTTTTATTTTGCCGCATTCGGGTAAACGATATCAGACTTATACAATTACGCAAGATTCATACGAATATGATTCTGTTTCGACATATTATAAATAAACTAAATTGTAATTTTTTTATTAATATTGATAAAAAACAAATAATAAAAAAAATTTTTTGGAATATCGCTTATTAATGATATAGTTTTAAGAATTGTTAAAAAAACATTAAGGAGTGAAGAGTGCGAAAAATAGATCAGATATCGTTTAGAATTATTTTGATTGTCTGTATTGGTTTGGTGATTTGGGGAGCTATATTTTTTACCTCATTAAGTTTAGGGTTAAGAAACGCTATAATAAAAAATGAAATTACGGCGTTGGATACAAAAGTAAATAACGTCAAAATTTTGCTTGATTTAGAAAAGAAAGATTTACTTGACTATATAGAATATTTGAAAGGTCATGAAAAGTTTGACATTAAAGATAAGTCTGAAATGAATGAAATGCTTGAACATTGTAACAGTAAATTAAAACTTACGAATGCGGCGATTTTTAATTCGGATTCAAAAGTTTTATATGCAATAAATAATGCAACATTCAGTACAACTTCCGAAAGAGCCGCTATTTCCGGGGCAATTAAAGGTGAGGGGGGGCTAAAATCACGGTAAAAGATTCTTCTATTTTAATTTCCGCAGCCGGACGTTTGCCGTTAAAAGAAGGAAGTGCCGTTATTTTACTGCAAAAAGTGATTTCATCTTGTGAGATTTTGTCTCGTTATTCGACTTTTCTTGAGTGTAATATCACATTCTTTGCGGATGATTTGCGAATAGGAACAAGTATAAAGAACTCGGAAGGAGAATATTTAACCGGAATAAAATTGAATAACGATAAAATTTATAACACTGTATATTCCGATGGAGTGATATATCACGGTAAGAATATGATTAACGGACGAGAATTTTTGACTTCTTATCAGAAGTTTGACACTGATGATAAAAACGAAAAAATAATGCTGTTTGCCGGAGTGGATATAGAGTATGTGGATGGTTTTATTAGAAGATTTTATGCAATTGTAGTTCCCGTAGTTTTAATTATGGTTGTATTTTTAATAGTTTTGATGATTATGGCTATTGATGCAAATGTTTTAAAACAAATACGACAGGGAGTAGATGCATTTGCACAATTAAACGGAGCTGACGGTCTTGCAGATTTGACATATCGTATTGATATTAAACGTGATAATGAAATCGGTACCATGTTTGCAGAAATGAATGAATTTATAGATAAACAGCATGAGATTGTTTACGGTATGAAAAAAACAAGTGAAGCATTGAGTGTTACCGGAGAAACATTAGCTACCAGTTCACAACAATCTGCAGGAGCTGTATCCGAAATCATGGCAAATATTGCCAGTGTAAAGAATTCTGTTGAAAAACAAAGCGAAGCATTAAGTAATGTTCAGAATACTATAGAACAGAGTTTGACTGCATTTGAAGATTTGGACAATTTGATAAAAAATAGTGCAGCGGAGATAATAGAATCATCTGCGGCAATCGAAGAAATGGTGGGAAATATAGGTTCTGTTTCCGGGTCAATAGAAAAAATGGCCGGTGAATTTGAAGTTTTACTCGACATTACTGAAAAAAGTAAAAAACGTCAGGATGATGTTGCAAATCAAATTGTTGAAATGGCTGCTCAATCAGAACATCTTGCAGAAGCAAATAATGTAATTTCTAATATTGCAAATCAAACAAATCTTTTAGCTATGAATGCGGCTATAGAAGCTGCTCATGCCGGAGAATCAGGAAAAGGTTTCTCTGTAGTTGCGGATGAGATTCGTAAGCTTGCAGAAAATTCTTCAGCACAATCTAAATCGATAAAAACAGAATTGGATAATATAACTAAGATTATAAATTCGATAGTTGATTCATCAAAACTTTCTGTAGAAGAATTTGGCTTGATTGCAGATAAAGTTTCAGCTACTAATAATTTAGTTCATGAAATAGATGCTGCAATGACAGAACAAAATGAAGCCTCACAACAAGTTTTGACTGCATTAAAGGATATGAATGAATCTACAATTAATGTACAATCGACATCGAAAGTAATGTTTTCTGCTGCCGGAAAAATAAAAGAAGAAACTGATAATCTTGAAATTATTTCGCATTCTGTAGTTGGTAGTATGGATGAAATGAGTCTCGGAATAAATGATATTACCCAATCAACTCAGCATGTTTCTGATATGGCAACTAATACTCAGGAAAATATCGGAGATATCGAAAAGATGTTGAAACAGTTTAAAATATAAGTAATAAACTTTTTATATCGGAAGCCTGTTGATATTATTGTCATCAGGCTTTTTTTTTCTAAAAATTTTGAGTACACACCCCCAAAAAAACTCAATTGATTTATATGTAAGGAATAAAAAAAGCCCAGAAAATATTCTGGGCTATTAGCAGAGGTTCGACTCGAACGAACGGCCTTCGGGTTATGAGATGTTTTCAATAAATATATTAACTCTATATTAAGTTGTATTAATTATAGACATCCTAAAAAAGCATAGTCCTTGACATTTAATTATTAATTGAGTTCATTTTTGAGTATATCTATGTTTTTTAGAGTAGTGTACTCAATTTTTCACATTGTTTTACAGTCGTATTTATGTAATACGGCTACAACTTTGCCTACCATCCGAACTTTGTCCAACTCCTGACCACTGTATGTTTGTGCAGGATATATCGCATTCTTACTGATAAGTGTAAGTTGTCCTTTTACCTTATCGTAAAGTACGGTCTTAATCATTAAATCTCCACCGACATTTATTATATAAATACCTTCTTTACTCCAAAAATCTTGAGGCTGATACAATACATAATCGCCGTCAAATATTTCACTTTCCATGCTGCGTCCGGATGCGATGACGATTTTGCATTTTTCAAGTTCGGATTTAAAACTGGCAGGAAAAAGCTTACTGTCAAAAGATACATTTTCTATCAACTCAAATATTTCATCGCAGTTTGCTCCACCGAGTCCGCATGTAGCTCGGATGTTATAAACTGGAAGAGATACAATATTTTGTGTGTTGTAAAACATAGAACCGTTGCCGGTACGTATCCACTCAACAGATATTCCTTCGGCTTGTAATTTCTGAATAATATCCTCTGTAAGATACAAGATTTTTTTGCCATTTATATACTTTGACCAGTTTGTATTATCAATACCGAACTTGTCACAAAAGGCACGAATGGTATTTATTCCTTTGTTTTTATAATACTCTTGTAATTGCAAAATCCGACTTATCATTTGACTAGCCTCATCTAAAAAAAACTTGACATTGAAAATTCCATGATGTAGAATTCTTTTTGTCTTTTAAATTCATCGGAAAATAAAGCTAAAACGATGAATTCTTGCCAAAAAAAATGTTGCTTGATGCGGGGGCTGACAGCAACGATTTTTGGAGGTATCGATGAACATTCAACATTATTATTTTAAATGTAAGCGTAAAGAGAAAAAATATTTTCTGGAAATAGCAACTACTCTGTTTTTTATTTTGACCATGATACTGATTAGAAGTGTTTGTTAATAGGAGAAAGAAAATGACTGATTTAAATAATGTTACGCTTATAGGAAGATTGGTTGCAAATCCGGAAGTTCGTTACAGTTCTACAGGAACGCCAATTTTGAGAAGTTCTATTGCAGTAAATGAAAGTATCAAAAAAAATAACGACTGGCAAAATTACGCTAATTTCTTTGATATTGTAGCGTTTGGCAACATTGCTTCAAATTGTGAAAAGTATCTGAAAAAAGGAAGTCAGATTGCAATCAATGGAAGTTTAAGACAGAGTCGCTGGACAGACAAAAATACAAATCAAAAACATTCAAAAGTAGAAATAATGGCAACTTCAATTCAATTTCTCGGAAAATCTGAAAATGAATCAAATTCCAATACTGAAAATACAAATACAAATGTAAATGGAAACATCCCTGCTTATACACCTATAACTGATCCGTGGTCTCAAACGGATATTTTACAAGGTGAAAACTTTTTTAGTAATGACAACAACGATGGCATACCGTTTTAATAGGAGCGTAAAATATGGACAGACTATTGACTAATGAAGATATGTATTATTTTCAACACAGCAAAGACGCTTCTACTTCTTATGAGATGATACTTCTTACTTCACGATTCAAAAAAAGTGAAGTTTATGGGGCATATTGGCTTTTGGAAGAATTGGCAATGAAAGCTAACAATCGTTTGATTATTGATTATCGAGTTTTTTCTAAATATTTAGATTTAAGTGAAGATTGCATCGAAGAAATGATTGGTTATATGATTGAAATCGGGTTATTCGAAGTAGAAAATAATTTTTTGAAAAGCGTACAACTTCAAGGTTTTATTGATGATGTTAATGAGAAAAAAGGTTTCACTTCAAACAAACAAAACGGACGAGGCGGAAGCCGTTCCAATGCTGGAAGAAAATCAAAAGTTAATCAAACAGAAATCAAACAAGAATCAAACGTTAATCAAAACGAAATCAAAGAAATCAAACAAGAATCAAACGTTAATCAAAACGAAATCAAAGAAAATCAAACGGAAATCAAAGATAATTCTTGCAACTTGTTTTGTAATAATGATTTAAAAGAAAATATAAAAATCAAAGAAGAAATCAAAATTAATCAAACAGAAATCAAAAGTGAAATCAAAGAAATCAAACAAGAATCAAACGTTAATCAAAATGAAATCAAAGAAATCAAACAGGAATCAAACGTTAATCAAAATGAAATCAAAGAAATCAAACAGGAATGTTTGAAAACTTTTGAAAACTCTTTGAATTCGTTTGATTCCGAAAATGAGGGGGG
>JAGANG010000055.1 GCA_017624275.1 Spirochaetales bacterium
TCAGCAATCAACAATCAACAATCAGCAATCAACCTTTCTTAGTTTAAAACATTTTTTATCGGCTATTTTATTTTTATTACCATTAAACTTATTTTCACTGTCATTCGAGTTTTACGGAAAACTTGAAGCCGGAGCTTTTCTTGAAGAAAAAATGTCAAACTTCGAAATGGGTAAAACTTTTTACTGGGACACTGAAATTAACGGGAAAGTCAACTTTGTAGATAAAAATAAATTCGGTATTGATGTAAGTGCAGAAATAAATCAAAACCGAGCCAAACTTAAAAATTTCAATTTCTTTTATGAACCGTTAAAATCTTTTCGTTTTAAAGTCGGCGTTATCGACAATGACAGTGCAATGGAAAAAGACACAAGTTATCTTAACAGAGCAGATTTATTAAAAAGTTTAGTTACTACACATTTGGAACAAAATAATCACATGGCAAGAGGACTCGGTGTTGAATTTTACAACAGTAAAAAAGACAAACTTCCGATTCATTACAGTGCCGGAATACTTTTTTCTGATGCAAATTACCTGATAAATATTTTTGCATTACTTGAATATAAATTTCGTAATGATAATTCAATGAACATTGGTTTACGATATTCTCATTTACAAGTTCCTATATCTACTATTATCTACGAGGAAAATGTTAAAAAATTTTCATGTGCATGGGAACTTTTTTTCAAAGATTACGACGGAATGTTTTGGGAATTTTTCGAACTGGCAATAGGTAAAAACAGCAATTCTACAACATTGCTCAACTATTATGAAAACAATGAAGAGGCTTGGTTTTTCGGTGCGGGCGGTTTTTTTGCAGCTACAATTCCATGCGGTACTTCTGGTCCTGAAATCCGTTTCGGACCAAAAACATCCGTAATGTTTCCGGATATGACCGACTGGTATCAATGGAATCTCCAAACTGCTGCATTTTTTGCAATTATGCCAATCAAACAAATAAAAATCGAACTAAGCGGCGGACCGTTATTTTCATTCTACAAAGTAAAAGATGAATATTTCAGAAAAATCGCCGGAAATATAAAAATGGCAATAAGTTTTTCAATATAACCGGAGAAAATATGAGAAATATATCTTTAGTTATTTTAGCAATATTGTTTATTTCCTGTGACGTTGATTATAAGGTTCAGGAAAATTATGATTTTCCTATTTACACCTGCAAACTTATTCTGCCGCAAGACGAAACTATCAATTTTACAAGCGGTGGCTTAAATGAAAATTGGCATTACGGACAAATCATTGATGATAATTCCGAATCTTTTATCAGAATAAAAGTCAGAGGAGGAGTTTCTAAATTTTATCAGAAAAAAAATTATAAAATAGAAACACTGGATTCTTTTTCCGGTGAAACTCTATCTTCATATTTTTGGGACGGAACGGCAGCCGATGCTTCACATATAAAAAATGCTCTTGTCATGGCATTTTTTCGTAAAATAGGAAGTATTATATCTACGGTAACACCTACAGCTGTTTATTTAAATAATCAATATTACGGTTTTTATCAAAAACTGGAACCTGTAGATGAAAACTTTTTCAAATCAAGAAACATTCAATTGGAATATCTTGTAAAAGCCGGTCTTGATAAATGCGATTTTAAACTGGATTATAATGGCGTAAAGAAATTCCCGATAACTGATGGTTTTGAAATAAAATATCCGGAAAATTCCAATTGCAGTGAGTTGGGAAAATTGATTGAAGATTTTTATTTTGCCGACGATTCCGAACGTAAGAAAATTGCGGAAACTCGCTTAAATATCGAAAGTTTTACGACACATCTTGCCATATTGACAATTTTTAATCTAAGCGATGTCCATGCGAAAAATTACTATCTGTATCGTTCCGAAGGAAAATGGGGAGTAATTGCCTGGGATAACGAAGAGTTTATGAAAAGATTCACATCCATTAATCCTGAAAAATATTGGGATGAAAATGAAACGAAACGCAATCTTCTTTTTAAATTCTTTTTGTCCGAAGCCGGGTACAGAAAAGAAATTCTTAAAAAAGTAAATAGCTTGCTGACAAAAGAAAATGGGATTTTTCTTATTAACTTCATTGAGAAAACTTGTTCCGATATTGAAAAAGCTGTTAAATACGATCGTAATAATAATAAAAGTATGGAAGATTTTTATAATGAAAAAGCAAGACTTTTAAATTATATAAAAGCAAGCTTCCCTATTAATTAATAATTAATCTGCGATACTAAGATTTAATTCTATTTCAGAATAGAGGTCTAGGCATTTATCCATTGCTTACTAAAATGATTATAGACAAAACGTCGTTTTTTTTTTATAACCTTTATTCACAAAAAAAATATAAGTTTGTAACAATACAGAAAATATAAGGAGATAAAAATGAAATTAGTTATTACTGTTGTCGGAAAAGACCAAGTCGGTATTATCGCTAAAGTAAGTAATATTTTAGCTGATAATGATGTAAACATTCTCGATATAAGTCAGACTATTTTACAAGATAAATTTACTATGATGATGTACGTTGAAATGAACGAACAAAAAATCAATATTACAGACTTGAAAAAAGCATTTGAACCAATGGAAGAAAATATGAAATTGGCAATCCAAATTTATGCTGAAGAAATCTTTAATTCTATGCATAAAATATAAAAGGCGGTAATTATGAATAGATATGAAGTATTTGAAACTGTGGATATGATTCACAATGAAAAACTCGATATTCGTACTATTACAATGGGGATTTCCCTTTTTGATTGTGCCGATGAAAATCCAAAACGAGCTTGCGAAAAGATTTATGACAAAATCACAAAATGTGCAAAAGATTTAGTTAAAACCGGAGAAGACATTGAAAATACTTTCGGAATTCCTATTGTAAACAAGCGTGTTTCCGTTACTCCGATATCACTCGTTGCGGCAGCTTCCAAAACTGATAATTACCTTATGTTTGCAGAAGCTCTTGATAAAGCTGCAAGAACTATAGGAATCAACTTTATCGGTGGTTTTACCGCACTTGTACAAAAAGGATTCATGAATGCCGACAAAATTTTGATTAATTCTATTCCTGAAGTTTTAGCAAATACCGAACTTGTTTGTTCGTCTGTCAATGTAGCTTCTACAAAAGCCGGTATCAACATGAGTGCCGTGCGTGATATGGGACAAATTATCAAACAAACAGCAGAACTTACAAAAGACCGTAATGCTTTAGGCTGTGCAAAACTTGTAGTATTTGCCAATGCAGTTAATGACAATCCGTTTATGGCTGGTGCATTCCTCGGTGTGGGCGAAGCTGAAACTGTTATAAATGTAGGTGTAAGCGGGCCGGGTGTAGTAAAAACTGCTTTGGAAAAAGTAAAAGGTGCAGATTTTGAAACCGTTGCAGAAACCATCAAAAAAAGTGCATTCAAAATCACACGTGTCGGACAACTTGTTGCAAAAGAAGCAGCCAAAAGATTAAATACTGACTTTGGAATTGTAGATTTGTCTTTAGCTCCTACTCCGTTTATAGGTGACAGTGTAGCTCATATATTAGAAGAAATGGGCTTAGAATCTTGCGGAGCTCCGGGTACTACTGCGGCATTAGCGTTGTTAAATGATGCTGTTAAAAAAGGCGGAGTAATGGCTTCAAGTTCCGTAGGCGGATTAAGCGGAGCGTTCATTCCGGTAAGTGAAGATTTAGGAATGATTGATGCAGCCGAAAAAGGTGCTTTATCACTTGAAAAATTAGAAGCAATGACTGCTGTTTGTTCCGTAGGGCTTGATATGATAGCTATTCCGGGAGATACAACAGCCGAAACTATTTCCGGTATAATAGCAGACGAAATGGCAATCGGTGTAGTTAATAATAAAACTACAGCTGTACGAGTCATTCCTGTACCGGGAAAAGGCGTAGGCGACTTTGTAGAATTCGGCGGACTTTTAGGTAAAGCTCCGATAATGTCTGTAAATAATTTCAGTCAAAAAGATTTTATTGCACGCGGCGGACGAATCCCTGCACCGCTTCACAGTTTAAAAAACTAAGTTTCAATATTTTCCATATAAAAGGCTGTCCTGTAAATGAAGTGACAGCCTTTTTTTATTTATAGCAACCTCGCAAAAATATCTCACAGAAGTACATCTATAGACTAAGGAGAAAAGCGAATAAATGCCTATTCTGTGAGACTAATCTCTTAATATATAACCACAAACTTGACAGTTTTTTTTTTTTTTTTACAAGTTATTTAATTAACTATTTGAAGGAAATTAACATGGAAAATATTGATTTAGGTTCAATCATATTTGAAAAACTGGAAGAAGCAAAAAAACAAACTGGAAGAATAAACATTATAATCACCGATAAAACCGGAGTCGGAAAAAGTACACTGATAAATTCTATGTTTCAAGGAAATTTAGCAGAAACAGGTCAAGGAAGACCTTGTACACAAGGAATTAAAGAAATAACGAAAGAAGGTATCCCAATTTCTATCTTTGATACAAGAGGATTAGAAGTAAAGGAATATAAAGAAACTCTCAATGAACTAAGAAACTTCATTTCTAAGATGCACAAAGAAACAGATGTAAATAAACAAATTCATGTCGCCTGGATATGTATTTCCGAAGATTTAAGAAGAGTAGAAGAAGCTGACACAGAACTTGTAAATATGCTTTCCGAATTCGTGCCTGTTATTGCAGTAATTACAAAAGCAAGATCTGACAACGGCTTCCAAGCTGAAGTAAAGACATTGCTCACTCAAGTAAGAAATGTCGTAAGAGTACGTGCACTAGAAGAAGTTATAGATGATGAGGATATAAAATTACCACAAATGGGCTTAGATAAATTGGCAGACCTCACAGAAGAAGTAATTCCCGAAGGAAGAAGAAATGCCTTTGTTGCATCCCAAAAAGCCTCTATAAAACAAAAAGTCTCAAGAGCACACAAAATTGTAGCTGGAGCTGCTGCTTCAGCCCTTGCAATCGGAGCTACTCCTATTCCATTTTCAGATGCAGTCATTTTAATACCTATTGAAGTTGGTATGCTGGCATCAATTTCAGCTGTATTTGGTTTAGATTTATCTAAATCTGTTCTTACAACTCTAGTCTCATCTGTACTAGGCTCTTCTGCCACTACAATAGGCGGTAAAGCAATAGTAGCTGGATTACTGAAATGTATTCCTGGAATCGGGACTTTGGCAGGAGCTGCTATTTCAGGCACAACAGCAAGCATATTAACAACAACTATCGGAGAATTATACATCGGTACTTTATCCTTATTATTTGAAAAGAGTAAAGGAGAACCACCCAAAGCAGAAGATATCGAAAAAGCATTTAAAGAAAAGTTAAGTTTGAAAAAAAAATAATTTGTTGTTTTACTACACTACCAAAGGAGACTTTCAAACAAGTCTCCTTTTTTTATTCAAATCAAACTTTTAAAAGTTTTGGGTCAAGGCGTTCATTTGTTTCTACATCAAAAAGTGCCACTCGATTGTATAAAAGAGCAAGTGATTTCCCCAATGAAGCTTGACAAATTTCCTCTTGTGACAATTTCACGTAAACATTATATTTTTGCCCTTCCGGAAGTTTCAAAACAAATAACAACCATGACAAAAATTCTCTGATAGAAGCTGAGTTTACATAGGAAAGTTCCGTAATATCCAAATAAATCATATCGCCATTTTTCTTACAAACTTCTTTATGAAGATTATCCAAAAATAGCCCCAAAGTCTGCTTCGGGAATTGAACATCAAGTCGCCCTTTTATTTTTACTGTTTGTTCTTCAGCTACAAGCGTCATTTTTTCTGTTCTGATTGATGGAATTACAATTCTCATTTTATTCTCCGTTACTTTTTTTAGAACAATTTCCTGCATTGTTCCGGTAAATTTATTTTTTCCGGCACTTTTTGCCAGCCGGTAATTTTATTTTTGATATGGTCTTTTTTATTAAGTTTCAAAACCACAGACGTAATAGTAAAAATCAGATAAAAAATTATCCCAAAAACAACTGTTCCGATAATCAACGTAACAATTTTCCAAATTGCATTTGTTATATAGAAAAAAAGCATTGCAAATATTGCAAAATGCGGTTTTCTCAATGACGGATTATCAGGTACTACCCAAGCCGCAATCTGATGGTAGCAAGAAAGAATCCCGGTAATAATTGCCGGTATAAAATTTATTTGTGAATCGCCTTTGAACATTTGCCGTAAAATTGAAAATATTGCAATTAACAACATCCCGATTGAAAATGAAATACAAAATGTTCGCAATGTTTTCTTATTTAATCTTGAATAATTTTCTTTTTCCATTCCGTTAAATCCATTTTCACCGATTGTGTTCTTTTTTCAAGAATAAAACATTCTAAAACAAGTATGTCAATATTCGACGCAAAGAAGCAATAAAGAGCATCCTGAGGAGTACAAACTATAGGTTCTCCGCGAACATTAAATGATGTATTTACAACCATAGGCATTTTTGTTTGACGGTAGAATTCTCGAAGTAATTTATAAAACTTTGGATTATCTTTTTCTCGAACGACTTGTACTCGTGCAGATCCGTTAAGATGTGTAACAGCATTAATCGTACTTCTGTCAATTCCCAACAGGGATATTTTATTTTCTGTGCTGTCAAAAGATTCAACATTTTTTAAATGTTTTCGTAATATTTGAGTCGTTGTAAGCATATAAGGAGTCAAATATTTCGATGATGACGGAATATCAAAATATTCATCTGCAAAATCCTCCATTACGGCAGGAGCAAACGGGCGAAATGATTCTCTGAATTTTATCTTTAAATTCATCTTTTTTTGCATGTCGGCACTGCGAGGATCGGCAATAATAGATCTATACCCTAATGCTCTAGGACCAAACTCCATTCGTCCCTGAAACCAGCCGATTATCTGTTGATCATTGAGTTTTTCTGCACAATATTTGTACAAATCATCATCAGACATTTTTTTATAATTCAATCCGTAATGTTTTAATAATTTTTCAATTTCTTCAGGGCTAAAGTCCGGGCCCAATCCGGGCAATTGCGGAATAACATCATTATTATTTTGTGGATTACGAATATTACCATGCAAAGCATAATGAACATAAAGAGCCGCCCCCAAGGCTCCGCCGGCATCTCCGGCTGCAGGTTGAATAAAAATATTTTCGAATATTCCCGATTTAGCAAGAACATTGTTTGCACTGCAATTCAACGCAACTCCGCCGGCAAAACATAAATTCTTACAACCGGTCAATTCCTTAGCATGCTTTGCCATTGCTACAATGATTTCATTTGTAATTTCTTGAATACTGGCGGCAATGTCCATATAAAATTGAGTAAGCGGCTCTTCCGGACGACGCGGCGGCATCCCGAAAAGTTTGCAAAACTTTTTGTTTATCATTTTCAGACCGCTGATAAAATTAAAAAACGTTAAGTTTAACGATATTGAACCGTCAGTATTTACTTGAACTAAATTGTTTAAGATTTTTTCCTTATAAATAGGTTTCCCATAAGGAGCAAGTCCCATCAATTTGTATTCTCCGGAGTTTACTTTAAAACCACAATAATATGTAAATGCAGAATAAAGTAATCCTAAAGAATGGGGAAATTCCAATGTTTCCAAAATGTCTAATTTATTTCCGTTACCTAAAGAAACAGCAGTAGTAGCCCACTCCCCCGCACCGTCTACCGTAAGAATTGCAGCTTCGTTAAACGGCGACGGATAAAATGCACTTGCAGCGTGAGATTGATGATGTTGAGTAAAAAGAATATCTTTTTCATACATCAAATCTTTTTTTATCTGGTCTTCAATCCATAATTTTTCACGCAACCAAAGAGGAATAGCTTTTAAAAACGAACGAATCCCCAAAGGTGCGGTATGTAAATATGAAGCTAATATTCTATCGAATTTCAAAATCGGTTTATCATAAAACACAATTTCGTTAATATCCGATATTTTTATACCTGCGTAATTCAAACAAAATTTAATTGCTTCTATAGGAAAAGACGCATCTGCTTTTTTACGAGTAAAACGTTCTTCTTGTGCGGCAGCAATTATTTCACCGTTACAAAGAACAGCCGCTGCACTGTCGTGATAAAAAGCAGAAATCCCAAGTATATAAGTTTTTTCCATAATACCAATCTTAAAATAATGAATATATCAACGGAGCAATTGCCGGAGCTTGCGATACAAGAGCAACAACAGCGACAATAGTCAAAATTATTAATAAAGGTAATAACCACAACTTTTTATTTTCTTTTAAATACTGAAAAAATTCTTTAACAAGTTTCGCTTTTGACATCTTTCTAAACATCCTAGTTTATTTCTATAACATGACTATAAAAATGATTCATTGATGTCAAGACGCAATTTATTTTTTATATTAATCTACCGGTTATTCCTGCTAATATTTAAAACACTTCAATATCGGCTATGTCGATAAATTATCACACGGATTTGCTCAAAACTCCCCATTATTATCTGCAATTTATCCCCAAAATTAGCTATTTCCCCAAGCAAACCTGCTAATTTAATTTAGGCTAAAACACCGTTTAAACCACATCTCACGAGGTAAAATAAAAAAACTTCAACTTTTTTCCCGAAACTTGTAAGCATTTATGAAAGAAAATACATTAAAATTTGTGGAGAAAAATTTTTCTCCTAAATTATATTTTAAGGGGATGCAATAATGCAAATACCACAAGAAAAAACAAATCGTAATTACAAGGATTCGGTCTTCGTCGATTTATTCGCCCACGACATCAATGCAAAAGAAAATTTTATTTCACTTTACAATGCTTTACACGGTACGAATCTTGACGCAAAGACAACAGATGTTCAACCTGTAATGCTGGAACGTGTACTTTACATGAAGTATTACAACGATGTCGCAATGCTTATCGATGGGAAAATCGTTATCTTGATTGAACATCAATCGACTATCAATAAGAATATGCCATTTCGGTTTCTGGAATACATCGCGAGGATTTACGAGAAGATAACCACAAAAGACGAAAAGTTCGGACGTAAGCTGGTGAAGTTGCCTATTCCGGAATTTTACGTTTTTTACAACGGAAAAGATGATTACCCGACAGAAAGCGTTATGAAACTGTCCGACGCATTCATGCAACTTGGCGACAACAGCGAATTGAAAAATCCGTTTGAAAATGCGAATTATCCGCTTGAAATATCCGTGAAAGTGATTAATATTAACGTAGATAAAGAAAATCCCATTTTGAA
>JAGANG010000056.1 GCA_017624275.1 Spirochaetales bacterium
CCAACAGCCAACAGCCAACAGCCAACAGCCAACAAATAAACTTTAATCAAAATAATATTCTATTTTCTAATAGTGAATCTTTACTAAGAGCAGTCTCGGAATTCGGAGTGTTTTCTCACTTCATTCTGTGGCTGCTCTTTTTTTATGCCTATTGCGAGGTGATAGAAGTCAGTGATTATAAAAAATTAAAAAAAATTTTTTGGTCTAGCCGTATATCAGAGACCTATTGTGTTACGGTTGGAGGAAATGAAAAATGAAAGGTGAAAAGTGAGAGAATGAACTTTCCGCAAGGCAAAAGGAGATCCTGAAACAAGTTCAGGATGACAGGAGCCACACGGATTCGAAATCTCTACGAGATTTCTTTGAAGTGAAAAAATGAGAAAGAATTGGATAAGTCAGAGCTTGCCAAGAAAGGGATAGGTCATAGGAAAGGGAAAACTGCGGCTTTGCTAAAAGAGCTGTTGTCCCTTTCCTAAAAATTACATGTTTTGAACCAAAGTTGCATTTTAATGTAGGCTCTGCCTACGAAATGTTCCCAAACCTAGAAAGGTTTGAAAAACTTTGAACTAAAGTTGCATTTTAAATGCCGGTTTGTCCGGCGAAAGGGATTTTAACCCAACATGGGTTTTAATAAATTAATTTTTAATGTGTACTTACTTTCGGAATTTTCCTAACGGAAAATCCTATCGTTCGTACACTGATTATTTTTTTCGACTCGATATTTTTCGTTGGAAAATATGTGTCTGCAAAAGCGGTGAGCATATGAAATATGCGAACGGAATATTTACTTTAGTAAATATCGAGCAATAAAAAATCAAAGGGGGAAACCATGAAGAAACTTTTAAGCTTATCAGTATTGCTTGCAATGCTGTGGGGGTGTTGTACTGTAGAAGACACGCCTAAGACAGAAGAAAAGGACAAACCTGTTAATTATGAGGTAACATTTGATGCAAACGGCGGGAAAGGTAAAATGCCGGAGCAAATTTTTGCTGCCGATACTTCGCAACCGTTGAATCCAAACACGTTTAAGCGTGTAGGTTATGTTTTTACGGAATGGAATACAGAAGCTGACGGTAACGGTGTGACTTATATGTCGGGAAGTTATTATTCATTGACATCTGATATAACACTCTATGCACAATGGGCAGCAGAAGAGGCAAAAAAAGATGATACGGAGGACAAACCGGATAATCCGGAGGAACCGATACAATTGTATTCTGTGATATTTATGAGCCAATACGGTACGGTACCTGATGATATTGTTGGGCTGAAAGAAAATGATAAATTGACATCTTCACAATTACCTAAATTGACGACTGACGGATATACATTTGCAGGCTGGTACAACGGGGAAACAAAGATTGAAGCCGGATATAAGATAACCGGAAACTTAAAACTTACCGGAAAATGGGATGCTAATGTTTACACTGTAAAATTTAACGCCAACGGCGGAAGCGGTAACATGGCAGAGATGAGTTTTAATTATAATGAAGAAAAAGCTCTGACAGCAAATGCATTTACACGTGACGACTACGCATTCGCCGGCTGGGCTGTAAGTGCCGACGGTGATGTAACTTATGCAGACATGGGAAAAGTGAAAAACTTGACATCTGAAAATAATGCGACAGTGATACTTTATGCCGTATGGAATGAAAATAATAAAGTTTTACCTGTAATTTTCAGCTTGCCGGACGGAACAGCCGTAGACTGCGGTGACAGCATAACATTGTCATGTGCTACAGAGGGAGCTAAAATCAACTACACGATTGACGGCGTGACTGCTGAATATACAAGTGAAATCACAATTACAGAAGATGTGACTGTAACAGCATTTGCCACAAAAGACGGTATGAAAGACAGCAATGTTTCCACTGCAAGCTATACAGTAAAAACATATACCGTGACATATACAACTGAATACGCAGTAGTACCGAGTGATGTCGGCGGATTGAAAAAAGGTGACACACTGACAGCTGAACAACTGCCTGAATTGACAACTGACGGATATACATTTGCCGGCTGGTACAATGGTGAAACAAAGATTGAAGCCGGATATACAATAACCGGAGATTTAAGCCTGACAGCGAAGTGGAATGTTAATAATGATACTGTCTACACTGTAGAACACTGTCAACAAAATATTATTGATGATGAATATACGGTAACGGAAACGGAAAGCAAAAACGGAGCAACGGGGGAAAATACATCCGCAACAGCGAAAGACTACGCCGGATTTACCGTAAAATCTGTAGAACAAGAGAAAATCGCGGCAGACGGAAGTACTGTAGTAAAAATCTATTATGACAGAAATACAATCATGCTGACATTGAACCTTGACGGCGGAGAAGGAGACGAAAGTATTTCCGGTAAATACGAAGAAGCGGTGACAACTCCGGCAAATCCTACGAAAACAGGTTATATATTTGCCGAGTGGAATCCGGAATTGCCGGCGACACTTCCGGCAGAAAATGCAACATATACAGCAAAATGGAATGCTAATACATATACAGTAAAATTTAACGCCAACGGCGGAAGCGGTAACATGGGAAATCAAACTTTTACCTATGATACAGAGCAAGCCTTGCCGGCAAATACATTTACACGTGCAGACTACGCATTCGCCGGGTGGGCTGTAAGTGCCGACGGAAATGCAGCTTATACGGACATGGGAAAAGTGAAAAACTTGACGTCAGAAAATAATGCGACAGTGATACTTTATGCTGTATGGACAGAAAAAGACAAAGTTTTACCTGTAGTTTTCAGTCTGCCGGACGGAACATCTGTAGACTGCGGTGACAGCATAACATTGTCATGTGCTACAGAGGGAGCTAAAATCAACTACACGATTGACGGCGTAACCGCAGAATATACAAATGCAATCACAATTACAAAAAATGTGACTGTAACAGCATTTGCCGCAAAAGACGGTATGAAAAACAGCGATGTGTCAACAGCAAGCTATACAGTAAAAACATATAGCGTGACATATACAAATGAATACGGAGTAGCACCGAGTAAGATCAGCGGATTGAAAAAAGGTGATACTTTGACAGCCGGACAACTGCCGGAATTGACATCCGCTAACTATACATTTGTAGGCTGGTACAACGGCGAAACAAAGATAGAAGCCGGATATAAGATAATCGGGAACTTAAAGCTTACGGCAAAATGGACTCTAAAAACTTATACCGTAACATTTGATGCTAACGGCGGAAGCGGAACAATGGAAAAACAGGAATTTGTTCTCGGTAAATCTCAACAATTGAATTCGAATACTTTTAATCTTGACGGATATACAGTAACTGAATGGAATACAGAGGCTGACGGAAACGGAATTACTTATATGTCGGGAAGTTACTATTCGTTGAATGAAGATATAACTCTTTATGCTCAATGGACAGCTAATAATTATACTGTGAAGTTTGACACCAACGGCGGAAACGGCAACATGGATGATATGAGTTTTACTTATGACGTTGAAAAAGTTTTGACTGCAAATACATTTACACGTGAAGGCTATGAATTCGGTGGTTGGGCTGTAAGTGCCGACGGTGAGAAAATGTATAATGACAATGAAAGTGTGAAGAATTTGACCACAGATTATGACGGAGAAGTAACACTTTATGCAAAATGGTTGGAACTTTACACGATAACATACGAGCTTGACGGCGGAACAAATGCCGACAGCAATCCGGAAAAATACACTGTAGAAACGGAAGATATAATATTGGCAGAAGCAACAAGGAAGTGTTACACCTTTGCAGGATGGTATATAGATGAAGAGTGTAGTGGCGGAATAACTGAAATAACAAAAGGAACTACCGGAGATATTACACTCTATGCAAAATGGATTGCTAATAATTATACCGTGGCATTTGATGCCAACGGCGGAACAGGAAAAATGCCGAGTCAAGTTTTTACATTCGGGACTTTGCAACCGTTAAACTCAAATACATCTAAACGTACCGGCTGTACATTTAAAGAATGGAATACAAAACCGGACGGAAGCGGAGACAGTTACATTGCCGGGGAATCTTATACATTCGGAGAAGATACAACGCTCTATGCTCAATGGATAGCGAACAAAGTCGGAATCACGGTAATATTGCCGAAAGATGCTGAAATTAACTTGCAACAAGTGACAAATGAAAATACCGTGACATTCACGGCAGCTGACGGATTTGACAGCTATGGGTGGTACATAGACGGAGTAAAACAAAGCGGAACATCGGCAACTTTTGCAATCGATACATTAACTTTAGATCCGGCAAATTATAAAGTAATGGTGATAGTGGCTGACGGTGACGAGTACTACAGTGCTACTGCGGACTTGGAAGTGAAGAGGGTACAATAAAATGAGTGATAAAGAAAATAAATGTCCGCTTTTGAATTTACCATGTAAAGAAAAAGATTCTTATTCATTGCGTGATGTATATGACGAGCTATGGCGTGGGCGTGACTTTGAAATATCGCATTTATGGCAGCGTTCTGTATTTCTTGCGGTTTTTATGCTTGCCATAGCCGGCGGATACGGAACTTATATGATGAAAGTGATGTTCCCCTCGGGGGAGAGTAATATCGAGAAAATTTGCGGTACATTGAAGAATGAAGCTAAAACCCACGGAGACTATAGAAATTGTAAGAAAGCTTCTATTGATATAGAAAATGAAGCTAATCAAATGAAGAAGGCAGAAATTTCTTTTAAAATAAAAAAATTGGGAAATATAGAAAAATACAAAAAATTAACACCGATTTTTTTGACATATCTGGGAATCATATTTTCGATGATGTGGATAATGATGGCGAAAGGCTCCAAGTATTGTTTTGAGAGATACGAGTTTGGTATAAACAAGATATTGGAAAATAAAAAGTTCAGTAAAGAAGACAAGGAATTTAATCCGGGAATTGCAGATGATGATATTCCACATCACGGAAACTTACCGGAACCGAAAGATGATGACGTATGTGACTATATTTTATCACCTTTAGCCGGACGTTATTCCGTATCAAAAATAAATATCACTATAGGGATAGTAGCATTGCTGTTTTGGTGCTGTTTAAATATCTTGCATATACTTGATGTAGCACAGAATTACATTGGAGGAGATTTATTTTCTTTTTCTGTGTCTTTGATTTTTGCGATTCTTACTTATGTCTTTATTTATTTTACATTGGCAATTTATTGCAAGTCGAGTTAGAGGAGGCAATATGAAAGAGAAAGACAGGTATATTGTATTTTCTATTGTGCTATTTGTAGAAATTTTAGCGTTGATGATATTTATTTATTGTGAGGGAGATATGTGGATTAAGAAAATATTGTGTAATTTGGAGTGTGTAACAATTGGTATATTTTTGATACTTTTTCCGGTAGTGGTTGGAATTTCCATAATTGCGAAATCTTGTAGTTATACCGGCGATACTGTTCACATATCAAAAGAAGATTTGCATTATAGATGTAACTTCGAATCAGCCAAAGAAATATATATTGCTAAAGATGTAACTAATATTCCTTATAAACATTTTTTCGGTCTAAAAAAACTTCAAAATGTAGTTTTTGAAGGTGAAAACACGGTCATCGGCGAAAACGCTTTTGAGAAATGTAAGAATCTGGAAAGAGTTTATTTGCCAAAAAAACTACAAGAAATAAAAGATGAAACATTCGAAAACTGTGAAAAATTAAAAAAAATAACAATTCCTAAAAGTGTAACAAGAATCGGTGCCGGTGTATTTAATGGATGTAAGAATTTAACAAAGTTTGATGTAGAATCTGGAAATCCAAGTTATTTACCATCAGAGGATGGTAAGATTTTATACGATAGAGCTAAAACTGAATTGTTAGCTTATCCGTCTGCTACAGAAGAAGTGAAAATTTGTGAAAAAATAGAATCCATCGGTAGATATGCATTTTTTAATTGTAAAAACTTAACGAGTTTGGAGATCCCCGACAGCGTGACAAAAGTTAGTGGCAGTGCTTTTATCGGGTGTAAAAAATTGGAAACATTGATAATTGGTGACGGGCTAACTTTATTAAAAAAATTACCCATAATCCCTAGTTTAAAATTAATAAGGATTGGTAAGGATATAAAAAAAATTAATGATAATGTATTTTTTGATTGTTGTATTTTAAAAAATATAACAATTGGTGATTGTGTAACTTCTATAGGAAATAATGCTTTTGAAGAATGTGATAACTTGACGACAGTGACAATCGGTAGTGAAGTGGAAGAAATCAGAGCAGGAGCATTCAAAGATTGCAAGAAATTGGAAGAAATAACAATTCCTGACAGTGTGACAAGAATCGGAACCGGAGCATTTAGCGGTTGTAAAGGTTTAACAAATATAACAATCGGTAACGGAGTGAAAGAAATAGAAAAAGACACTTTTTCCGGGTGTAAAAAATTAGAAACACTGGTAATCGGTGACGGTCTGACATCACTTGATAATCTCCCTATAACAAAAGCATTAAAGTCTATAACAATCGGTAGCGGTGTGACAAAAATCGGAGCCGGTGCATTTAAAGATTGTAAGAAATTGAAATGTGTAACATTTGAAGGGGAAGGTACTTGGATGTATACAGATAAGAATGATTACACCGGTGGAGATAAAGTTGATGAACTATCTGATTCAAAAAAGAACGCAAAAAAATTAAGAAAAACTCATTGTAACAAATATTGGTACAAAGCAACAAACTAAAGGAGGCGGAAAATGAAAAATCTAATTAAGTTTTTTATGATGCTGGCTGTGTTGTGTGCAGTAACATCTTGCAGTCAGACCACAGAGGGAAAGCAAGAAGCGACAAAAGGGCGACTTGTGATGAATGTGAAAAGTGAATCTAGAACCATAATGCCGGAAATAAATGAAAATGACATTAAAAGTGCAACATTGACGGCAAACGAAGATGAAATAAAAAGCTGGAGCGGTGCGGATGTAATCAGTCAACTTGAAAGTGATAACAGTATTTTGCTTGATACCGGTGTTTATGACTTTGAAATGACATTTTGTAACGAAAACGGCGATGTAATATTAAAAGGTGTTATAGAGAAGCTAGAGATAGTTGCCGGTGATAACAGCCTTGTTTTTGACATGAAAGTACCGGCAACCGATAACGGAAATATATCAATAGAACTAACTTGGGAAGCGATTAGTGGAATAAGTAAAATAAAAGCAGGTCTGTACCATATAGCGACAGGCGAAGCTGTAGCCGGCTATGAAGCAGAAAAACTTACTATCAGCGGTACGCAGTCGACATACTTAAAAGATAATGTCCCTGCCGGTCAATATATAATCAAGTTTGAAATATATGATGCGACAAATAAACTTTTGAATACATTGACTGACGTAATAAAAGTAATAGGCGAAATGACAACGTCCGACCAAAAAGTTTTGAGCAAAATAAATACTCAATATACAATTACATACTACCTAGACGGCGGAAGTTGGCAAACCGGATTTACTCCGGTGACGGAGCGAAATGCAAATACGGGAATCACTTTGCCGACGGCAGATAATATAGAAAAAACAAATTATGTTTTCATCGGCTGGTACGACGAAAACGGAGACAAAGTAACGCAAATACCGAGTGATACAGCAGAGGATATCAGCGTGACAGCAAAATGGTGGTATTCAGTAAATTTTGTCTATGTACAAGGTGCAACTATAACCGGAGCGATAACGGCGGAGGGCTATACAACAAGCAGTATTTTCAAAGACAGTAAAACCGTAACAGTCGGTGATTTTTATATATGTGACCACGAAGTAACACAGGCAGAATACAAAAAATATTGCAGTTATACAGATGCAAACTATACTCCGAGTAATACTTACGGCTTAGGAAATAATTATCCTGCATATTATGTAAATTGGTATAATGCACTTGTGTACTGTAACAAAAGAAGTATGGATGAAGGTCTTACTCCGTGCTATACGATAAACGGCAGTACAGACCCGGATGATTGGGGGGATGTTCCTATATCAAGTGACAGCAGTAATATCGATAAATGGAAAGCAGCAACTTGTGATTTTACTGCAAACGGCTATAGATTGCCGAAAGAAGCAGAATGGGAATATGCAGCCCGGGGCGGTAACGGACTTGCAGGTTATCAGTATGAATATGCCGGCAGTGATACTATAGGTGATGTAGCTTGGTATAAAGATAATTCTGGCAGCAAAACTCATGAAGTAAAAGATAAAAAAGCAAACGGGCTCGGCTTGTACGACATGACTGGTAACGTGTGGGAATGGTGTTGGGATTCTTTCGGCTCGGGCAGCCGTTATGAGCGTGGCGGTAGCTGGAACTACTCGGCGGATTACTGTGCTGTGTCTTACAGGGGCAACGGCCACGCCTTTAATCGCTTCAACTACTTCGGTTTTCGTGTGGTGCGGACAGCGGAATAGCGGTGAGTACGTGTAACGTACGAACGGAGTCTTTCCGATTCGGAAAGACCGAGCGAAAGCATAGCGAAGCAAAATGGCGACGGCAACGGCGAGGAACCGCTACAGCGGACAAGCCGTAGCACGTAGTCATTTTGCGTTTTTTAAAAAAATTGTGATAGGTGGAAAAATGGCATTACAAAGTCAATTTATGACATTTTTTATAAGTCCGTTCAGTGAACCCAGTGCCAGTGCAGAGTTGAATAATTTTTTAAAAGCTCACCGTATAATTAATATTGAAAAAAGATTAATAGACGGTGAGCGTGGTACCGGATGGGTATTTTTGGTTGAATATTCAGAATTTGAGGGCGGAAAGAATTCATATACCATGAGTTCGAAAGTAGATTGGCGTGATGTTTTAAATCCCAGTCAATTTGCGGTTTATGACTTGTTACGTAAAGCTCGCAAAGAAATCGGTGATAAAACAAAAATGCCCCTTTACGGAATTTTCAGTAATGAACAGCTTGCTTTGATGGCACAAAATCCGCCGACAACAAAGGAAGCTTTTATGAAAATAAAAGGCGTAACAGAACAAAAATTTAATCAATTTGGAGAGGTTTTTCTAAACGTAATAAAAAAAGCATTGCTGTCTGCTCAAACTGCTGATGACAAAGCCATAAAAGAAAATTAAAGGGATAAACTATACAAAATTATATGGTGTTGGGATTCTAACGACTCAGGCAACCGTTATAAACGTGGCGGTAGCTGGAACTACTCGGCGGATAACTGTACTGTGTCTAACAGGAACAACAACAACGCCTATAATCGCAACAACAACAACGGTTTTCGTGTGGTGCGGACTTTTTAGCTCTGTAATAAACATGATGTGTCAATTTTACAGAACCTGTTTATTCCTGTACTTTTGTACAAAATTATTTTAGTCACGGTATGTTGGTAGCAGTTTATTGCGAAGATTTACCGTGATTTTTTTATGAAAAGATACAATAAGCTATTTGAACAAATAATTTCTTGGCAAAATTTCAGATTAGCTTTTTTAAAAGCTTCAAAAGGAAAAAGTAGGTCGTCTGAAGTAATATTATTTACTACGAAATTAGATGAGAATCTGGAAGTTTTAAGGCATGGTATTGCAAATCAAACTTATTCGATAGGCGAGTATAGACAGTTTAAAATCTATGACCCGAAAGAAAGAATAATCAGTGTTGCATCTTTTAAAGACCGTGTGATTCATCATGCGATAATCAACATACTTGAACCGATTTTTGAAAAGCAATTTATTTTTCATACCTACGCTTGCCGTAAAGGTAAAGGTACTCACGCAGCCGCAAGGTATGTTTTTAAAAAAGCACGGTCAAATAATTTTTTTCTGAAGCTGGATATAAAAAAATATTTCGATTCGATTGACCACACAGAATTGAAGAGACAACTTATAAGAATAATAAAAGATAAAAGATGTCTGATATTGCTTTTTAAGATAATTGATTCGTATTATTTTCAGGAAAATAAAGGTTTACCAATCGGTAACTTAACAAGTCAATTTTTTGCAAATTTGTACCTGTCATCGTTAGATCATTTTATTTTAGAACAACTCAAATCGGCTTGTTATGCTCGTTACATGGATGACATGATAATCTTGGCTGATTCTGTTCAAGAGTTAAAGGAAATTTCTCATTCAATACAGATGTATATTACACAAAAGTTGGATTTAACTTTAAAAGAAGAAATATTTGGAAAGATATCAACAGGGATTCCGTTTTTAGGTTGGAAGATAACGAATAACAATGTAACAGTGTTATCAAAAACAAAAAAAAGGATGAAAAAGAAGTTAAAGGAAATACAACATGATTTTCTGTCCGGGAAAATTACAGAGGAAAAAGCAGCCGAACGAAATAACTGCGTTTTCAATTCAAGAATCGTGTAATTTATAGTTACGGAGCGAATAAAACTTTTCAATCTAAAGGTTTCCGCTCCTTTTTTTATAAACATACTTAGGTTTAAGATACATTTTGCAAGTTTACAACTAAACATGAGTTGGAAGAAGAGCTAACGCTGGGTATGGGAACATTTTGTCCGCCTACGGCGGACGGTACAACTAAAGCTGGCTTTAAGGTGCGACGGCTGTCGCCGGGGATAAAGACAATTTGCCGACTGTCGTCGGCGTTAAAATGCAACTTTGCTTCAATGTTGGTGAAAGCTCTTTTTTGCGATGAATGATTTTCTTTGCAGATTTTCAGACAAGAAAATCGAAAAGAATAATCGAATTGCAGCGAGTTCACGATAATGAGGAATGGAGGGCTGAATATATGACATGGGAAATGTTAAAAAAAGACCGGAATGTTTTTTAGAATAAAACAAACCGGTCATTTTTATTTTTACACGATGTTAGTGTTTATCGGGATTAATTCCTTTATCTTTTAAATTCTTTTTCGCTTGTGTAATCTTTTCATGCATACGTGTAGATTGCAAATAGAAGATTTCAAGTTGAGCTTGTACTACTTGTGTAAACGGATTGCCGTCAGATTCTATTGATAAGAACGGTAAGTTTGACACACCCATTTTATCAAGTTCTTGGTATAACGGACGATCTCCGTGAATTGCTGCTTTGTGAACAAGATTCATGTTTGTTTTTAAAAGACTTTCTACCATTCTGGACGGCAAACAAGCAAACGGACCGATAGAAATAACGCCGCAGGCTCCGTCTAAAATGTATTTTAGTGCCGCACCGGTAGTAATAGGAACTTCTCCGCGAAGTTTAGGACTTACTATTAATCGAGATGCATTCATTACTTCTTTCATATTTACATAGCAAGGGCGATAGAATCCACAATCAGCAAATATGTCTTTAATTTGATGGTCTATTTTCCCTTGGAAGAAAGATTTGAAGAAGAAATAAATTTTCTGGAATAGATTTACATTGATTTCTGATAAGTCATTTTTAAGACAGTGGTCAATATAAAATAAAACTTCCATGAACGGAACAATCTGAGTAATAAAACCATTTTTTGCCAATGTAACTTCAAGTTCACGGCGTGCAAAATGGTCATTACGTACGTAGATTTCTCCGGTAAGAACAACGAATTTCGCATCTTCAATATTACCTTTACGCGGAATCTTTTTGAAACATTCTGCTGCAGCTTTAAAACGGCGAGTCATAGAATATCCGTCCGGGTCTCTTCCGCCGAAATTTTCTACAATCTTGTCAAATTCTCTTTCAAAAATTTCTAATGCTTCATCTGGATTTACAGCCAGTACACGCATTGCACTCTTGATAGTTTCAAAAACATCACCGAGTACAAAAGATTTGAAGAGTGTCAAAAGCAATCCTGTACCGAATCCGGCGTACCCTTGACGGTCATCTAAACGGAAAATACCGAAGTTTTTAATCTTATTACGCATGATGTAGCTGTTAAATGCATTGTAATATTGTTCCAATCGGCAAGGTGAAGTATCTGTAGCGTGTAATAATACAAGTGCTTCATTTTCATCTTTACGATTGTCACGGATATAAGTCATCAAGTTACCCAACATAATCGCCATCGGTAAACATTCTTTACTTGATGTTTGAGAACGTCCCAATTTGATAGATTCCAATGTGGTAGTCGGGGATAAACGTCCTTGAACACCTATTTTATTTAAATATTCATTTGCCGGTGCCATGTTGTAACGTGACAATGACGGAAACAAAAACTTGTAGTTAGCAGGAATAATTGTTGTTCCGTCTTTCATTTTTTTAGGTTTAAACTTCTTTTTTGGGTCAGCCAGCATTATTGTTTTACCGTCGGATAAATGCAATCTTGCTTTAAATCCTTCCCCTTCTACCCATGCAGGGATGAAATCATCTTTGATATCTTCTTTGTTTTTTGTTTGAAGTTTATTTTGTTTTAATAATTCTTTGTAGAAATTAACAACATCAAGGAATGCTTCGATACGAGTATTTACTCCGGCATCTGCACTGTGAGAATCAAGTTCTAATGTTAATGACGGTTTACCTTCCATTTCACCACGGAAAAGTTCAACAAGGAATGAATCCGGACCGCAACTGAAGTTTGTGATATATGCTGCAAATAATTGAGGATTCTTTTTTACAACCTGTGCAGCTTTTAAAATCATTTCTCCCATTCCCCAATGCATGAATGGATCGAAAGTTTCATTTTCAAATGGTAAACAGTCGTAAGGAATGATTTCTACACCTCGTGAAGTGAATTTTCGAGGGATTCCCAGATTTGCCTTTTCTGTAAATGCGTTATAAGGACGACCGAAAAGTACTACAGCCATTTTTTCCGGATTATTTTTTAAGTTATCAAGAACGGCTTGTCCCATTTTCTTACATTCACTAAAGAATTCTCTTTGTTTTTTTACGGCCTCTTTGAATGCTTTGTGTGCGTCGCCGCTGTTTACACCGAGTTCTTTGACTGCAAAGTTACAAAGTGTATTTTCTTCCAAATCGATACCGCGTGAGAAGTCAAGAAGCGGAATCAACATTTTGATATTATTGCTTTCCAGTTCAGATTTGAACGCAGTTTTTAAAGAGAACGGTTCTCCTTGATTGAAAACGCAGCTTTTTCTGTTACCGATTTGGTTACAGAATTTATCATCACATTTTCCTTCTGTTTCCAGCTGAACCAGATGCGGCATAAAAATGTAATCAGGTTTTAAATCTACAAGTTTTTTGAAAAAACCATGTGCTAAAATCATCGGATAACAGAACGGAGCTAATGCTCTTTCTTCACCGTCTTTTAAAGATTTATCAGGCGTTACAATCTTAAAACCGAGTTTTGTAAAAAAGTGAGAGTACAAAGGAAAATAAGAGTTTGTATAGAATGAACGATTTATTCCGATAACTTTTGCTGTTTCCGGCAAATCTTCGCCTTTTGAAGCAAATGTTTCGAACAACATTTTTTCACGCCTTGCAACCAAATCCAGATTTTCTTCTTCATACTGAACTTTATGCAACATATTATAGTATTTGTTACAAGCACCGCCGAATGGATAAGTTTTACCGTCTATTATAATAGTAAGAACTTCACATCCTCTGTCACAATGCTCTGTTCCGCCGGCACAACGGAAAGTTTTTCCGTAGGAAACATCTCTTGCAATTAAAGTGTCTAAATCAAAATTTCCTTTTGACAGAAGATTGTGTTCAAGACGTTTTTTTGCTTCTATAGCAGCTCCGAATGCTCCCATCAAGCCCGGATCCGGCGGAACAATTATTTCACGACCTGTAAGGGCTGCCATTGCTACCGGAACGGCTTTGTTGTAACAAACTCCGCCTTGCATAAAAACTTTTTTTCCGGTTTTACGATTTCCTCGTACACGGTTTGTGTAGTTCATACATATAGAGTAAACCAAACCGGCTACGATGTCGTCACGATTTATTCCTTCCTGTGCGGCAACTTTTATATCAGAACTGATAAATGCAGCACATTGGTCGTTAAAATTCGGCGGATTTTCAGCTTTTAATGCAATAGGGGCAATATCTTGAGTTTTTATTCCTAAAGATTCATAAGCAGATTCTTCAAGGAAACTTCCTGTTCCCGCAGAACAAGCTTCATTCATTGCATAATCAGCAGGAACTCCGTCAACAATATAAGTATATTTTGCGTCTTGTCCGCCGATTTCGTAGATTGTATCTACGTCTTTGTCAAAGTAAACACTGGCAGCGGCGTGACAAATAATTTCGTTGATTACACATTCGGTAAAGGCGTGAAGTCCGACTATTTGTCGACCGGAACCGGTAGTAGAAAGAGCTTCAATGATAATTTTTTTATCGCCTATTTGTTTTTTTATTTCACGGTAACAATTTCTTGCTGCTTCTACCGGATTCCCGTTAGTTCGCAAGTAAACATCTGCAGCAATTTGATTTGTATCCATATCGAGCAAAACTGCTTTTGTCGTAGTAGAACCGACATCTACTCCCAGTGTATAATGTTTTCCATCTTGAGGAGTAGCGTGTTCAACACTTTTAAATGATACAAGATGTTCAAAGTCCGAAAGTTTCTTTAAGAATTCGAAAGAACTTTTTCCTGTTTCATAAACAGTTTCTATTCCCGGATATTTTTCGGTTTCATGATCCAATGCGTAAAGAGCAGCACCTAAAGCCTCAAAATAATAAGCCTGTTCAGGAACATAAAGTTTATCAACTTCTTGCTCTAAATATTTTAATACGATTTTATTACGAGAAATACCGCCGACCATAATTATATTTCGCGGTTTTATGGCAGAAATAAGTTCTGTAATTTTATTGGCTATCATTTTACACAAACCGGCAACAACGGCACCTTTAGGTTCTCCGATGTTTAATGCGTGTGTACAGTCAGACTTACAGAAAACAGAACAACGACCTGCAATCTTGTGAGGTTCTTGATTTTCTGCCAATGCAATTGCTTCGTCGGCATTTAAATCCATTCGTCTGATTTGTTGCAAAAAGAATTCACCTGTACCGGAAGCACACTTGTTTCCCATATGAACTTGAGTAATTTTGTGTTCCTTATCCAGCTCATAAACTAAAACAGATTCTCCGCCGGCAGAAACCAGAATATTATATTTTTCAGTATCAAGATTTAAATAATCCAGTGCGTACTCAATTGCATTTGGTTCGGCAATTTTTGACAGTTTGACATTTTCACGGAACTTTCGACCGGTAACTGTAATTCTGTCAAAAGTTTCCGGTTTTACTTCATTTAAAATGTCGATAAATGTTTTTCGTGCATTTCCTTCGTGAGAACGTGATATTACTTCCGTAACTACGGCTTTTTGACCTTCGTTTCTTTCCATTTTTACGGCAGTAATTGTTGATGCTCCCAGACAAATACCTAGTGATTTCATCAATAACTCCTGGTTGATTTTATGAAATAAATAAAATTATATGATTAAATTTTCGTTCCTCGTTTGAGTTTGTGAAAATAAGCATAACCTTATACTTTAAAATATAAAAAATAACAATTAGAAAAAATGTAACATATACTGGATAAAAAAAGAATAAGCTGCTCAATTATAAGTTTTTTACAACTTACAAAGAACAGCTTATTTTGGCATTTTCTGATTATTAATTGGTACGTTTACACCCTTCAAGCTTTTTGATTTTTATCATTTTTGATTTTATTTCAAATACATCTCTTGCTTTTAGATGTTCATCACATAAAGGTATGATGTACCAAAAAAAGTCACTGTTGTCTCTGGTTACGTGAGAACCGGCAGTAGCTTGTTTTTGACAATCTTTATAAGCACATACCGGATCTTTCTGACCTGCATTGTTTTTCCAATGATCAAGCCAGGTATCACAACATTTACATGGATTTGACGTAGTTCTGAAAAGGTTTAAAACTGTGTAAATCATGTTCCCTCCAAATTAATAAATAATGTTTTTTGTATTAATTCCTTTTGCCGAAAGAATTAATTGTTTTTATGATTAGCAAAATATTCACTTTTTCGCATAAATCTATTCATATCATTTTTTTTGATTTATTTTCAATGATTTTTTTAGAGTTATAAAAATAGTTAAAAATTTTATAATTATGTATAAGAAGAAAGTTATATAATAATTGTTTTTAGTGAGGGTATGGCATGAAGTTAATGATAGCATCAGATATTCACGGTTCGGCATTTTATTGTGACAAAATGTTAAATACTTTTGCAAAAGAAAATCCGGAACGTTTATTATTGCTCGGAGATTTACTTTATCACGGACCACGTAATGATTTACCTAAAAATTATGAACCAAAGAAAGTTATCCGGATGCTTAACGGAATAAAAGATAAAATTATTTGCGTACGTGGCAACTGTGAGGCGGAAGTAGACCAGATGGTTTTAGAATTTCCGGTATTATCAGAATCTCTTCTGATGTTTTTGGATAATCGCTTGATATTTGCGACACACGGACATATTTATAATAAAGATAAACTTCCAGCATTACAACCGGGGGATGTTTTTTTACAAGGACATACTCATATTCCCGTATTAGGCAAAATCGGTGATAACTTCTTCATGAATCCGGGATCGGTTTCTATTCCTAAGGAAAACAGTGAACATTCGTATATGATTTATGAAAATCAATCTTTTACCTTAAAGAATTTGGACGGTAAAATATTGTCTGATTTTAATCTTCTATCTTAATAATACAATTGAGAGCTTCTTTATAACGTCCGAGAGCAAATAATGCACGACTTTTATCTTTTAAGGCATTTTTTTCTTTCGGATTAAATTTTAATGCATTATTACAGCAGGAAATTGTTTCGTGATATTGTTGCAATTCCATTAGAACGGCGGCTTTTTGAGAATATAAAGTTGCACTTGTAGGATTTTCTTTTAGTTTTTCGTTGTAAATACTTGTTCGTTGTTCATAATATTCTATTTTGTTTTTCAGTTCATTTGCCTGTTCTTCAATGATTTGCTTCATTTGTAATTCTTTTCTTTTGTTTTCATCATCTACTTCAATAGCTTTTTTTTCGCAGAGTATGGATTGTTCAATTAGATTTAAATGATTCAAAATAGTAGATTTGATTTTGTAATAATTGCTGTTTGCGGGATTTATACCGATTGATGCGTTTATGTGAAAAAGGGCTTTATCTGATTTTCCCAGATTAAAATAACAAATACTTTGCAAGGAAAGAATTTTTGCAAATAGTTCATCATCAATAATTTTGGGAATTTTATTAAGTAACATAAGTGCTTTTTTGTATTTACCTAATTCTTTAAATGACAACGCTTCATAGTATAATTGGCTTATTCCGAAGATGTTATGAATACCGCTTTTTTGATATGACAATTTAAAATATTTTGTTGCATTTTTATATTCATTTAAAAAGAAATAAGTCATTGCCAATTCGGAAAGAATATAAGATGATTTTTCACCTTTTTTTATGGAATACAAAAAATAACCGACGGCTTGGCGATAATCTTTTTTTTGTAATAACGCACTACCTTTCAGTGCGAAAAATTTTCCGGTTTTTGTTTTATTGCATGGATGACTTTCCAACCACGCAAGGGCTTTTTCCGGGAAATTAAGTTGTAACAAAGCAATAGTGCCTTCTATGTATATGTCAGGATTGTCCGGAGCTAAATCTTTGGCATTTTCAAAACAGCCCATTGCTGCAAGCGGTTTCCCCAGTTTTAGAAATGATTTTCCTCGGAAAAAATAGGCTTCTGCATTTTCCTCTTCTTCTAATGCTAATGCAAAAAAGTTTTCAGCTTCTTTATAATTTTTCTTATTGTAAAAGAAAAATGCTTTATCCAATACGCAACGGTCAGAAAAAGTTTTTTTTTCAGAAGATTTTTTTTTCTTGCAGTTCATTTATTTTATCTCCTTTGTTTCTTTGACCGTAACTAAAATTACTCATACGAATAGAAAAATTGAAATGAAATATTCATTCTTTTCACATTTCATACGTTAAGGAAAAATTCAGAATTCCGAAATAAGCAACTGGGGGGAGGGTCTATGGACTACAATAAAGATTATGTTGAAAAACATCTGATTGCTTATTTGGGGAATAAGCGAAAATTATTACCGTTGATTTTAAAAGGTATAGAAAATACATCACACGATATTAAAAGCAATTCAAAATTTTTAGATTTATTCGCAGGGACTGGAGTCGTTTCAAGATTGGCAAAATCTTTAGGATTTGAAGTTCATTGTAATGACTGGGAAGAATATTCTTATCAGATCAATCGTGCTTTTGTCGGACTGGATTCTTCTATTTTGAAAACCGGCTTTGCAGAATTGGGCGGAATAGATACTGTGTTGGAATATTTAAATATGATTAATGACGCAGCAGAAGAAGACAGATATATAAGCGAATATTATTGTCCGGCAGATGATAATAATCCGGATATTTTAAACGAAAGAATGTTTTATTCTCATGCAAACGGACTTCGTATCGACGGGATAAGAGCTCAAATTGCAAAATGGAAAAAACAAGGTGTGATTAATGAAGACGAAAACAGTTTACTGTTGGCTCTTTTATTGTACGAAGCATCTACTCGGGCAAATACTTCCGGAGTTTTCAAAGGTTTCCATTGCGGATTCGGAGGAACTCACGGTGATGCATTGGGACGAATTTTAAAAACATTGCAACTTGTAAAACCTGTTCTTTTGCCGGGAAAAGGGTACGTATATAATGAAGATTGTTTAAAATTATCAGAAAGACTTCAAAATACACGTTTCGGAATTGTTTATATGGACCCGCCGTACAACCAACATCAGTATGGTTCTAATTATCATTTGCTTAATACTATTGCTCGTAATGACAAACCGGATATTAATAAAAATATTATGGTAGACGGAAAGAAAACTAATAAATCTGCAATAAGAACAGATTGGACTAAAACTAAGTCGACTTTCTGTTATAAATCGTCAGCGGAAGCAGATTTTAAGAAATTGATTGATAATATAAATGCTGAACATTTAATGATTAGTTATTCTACTGACGGTATTATACCGTTTGATAATATTTTGGATATTTTATCCTCAAAAGGAAAAATAAATATAGTTTCTAGTGAATACACAAAATACAGAGGCGGAAAACAAGCTCTTACGACTAAAACAAAAAATGTGGAATTTGTAATTCTTGTAGATTGTACAGAAGAAAAGAAAGCTGTTTTTGATATGGCGGCAGAGAAAAAAGTTGTTACATCTCAAGTAAAAGATGAACAATCATTAGATGAAATTAAGAAATTTTTAATTCTTGATAAAATCAAAGTAGATCTTCAGAAGGATTACAGTTGTAAACTATTAAAGGAACAAGGTTATTCTTGCGAAAAAAAAGAAGAAAGCTTTGTTTTCTCAAAAGCATACGGTGATTATAAAATTGAATTAAAAACAACTTTTAACAATTTTACAGAACAGGATTTAATATTGGAATTATTAAAAGATTATCCTTGTGAAGTATTGGAAAAAGTGTATGCCGATTTGGAAATGGGAACATCGCTTACTCGTGAAGAAGAATTGTATCAAGATTTTGAATTGATGAAATTTCTTCATGACAAAAAACAATATTCTGCACTTCCTAAATTGTTTGGAAAAATAGTTTTGAACCTTAATAAGTTTAATAATACAAGTGCTTATATATCTTCATTGAATGCATTGGAGACTCTACTTGCGTATTTCATTGAAGCTATGCCGCAATGGGAAAATCAGAATATTTTGAGTTTAAAATCATTCCATGATATGGAACATTTGATTTTACGTAAACTTGAACATTCAGCTTACGATAATGTTGTCGGAGTTAAGGAAAGTAAAAAAAATATCGGTGTGGCTTATGATTGTTTGATTGAAGTTTTAAATAAACAAAAAAGTGTTCAAACATCAAAGGAATCCGTGGCTGTTTAATAGATTTTTCATTTTGGTTTATGAAGGTAAAATATGAAATATCAATCACCTTTGATTGCGTATATTGATTCCGGAGCATTGGAACACAATATAAATGTAGTAAAACAAAAATTTGTAGGTAAAGAAATTATTCTTCCGGTAAAGGCTAATGCTTACGGGCACGGAAGTGTCTTGGTATCACGCATAGCTCAAGATTGCGGTGTTAATTTTTTTGCATTGGCAAGGATAAATGAGGCGTTAGAATTACGCAATGCCGGTATTTGCGGGCAGATGTTGATTTTAGGAGCTGAGTGGAATCCTGATAATATAAGACTGGCAGCAGAATATAATATAGGGCTTACGGTCAGCAGCATAGAACATCTTGAGGTGCTGGAAAAAATAGCGGAACAGGAAAATAAGATTTTGCCGGTACATGTAAAATTGAATACCGGCATGTTTAGGCTCGGTGTAGATTATGAAAATGTAGAATTGTTTGCCAAAAAACTTTCTGCATGTAAAAAATTACATGTAGTTTCTGCATTTACCCATTTTGCTCAAAGTGATGAAGATATTAATGTTACTTTGGAACATATAAAAAAATTCGGTGAATCTTTGGAAATTTTGAAAGCCAATGATGTTGAACCGGATTTTTATCATTTGTGTAATTCCGGCGGAGTGGAAAATCTGTCGAATGATATTAATAAAATAATAGTTGACAGTTCGGCAGTACGTCCGGGAATGATGGTTTACGGATATTCTCAAGTGATTCCGGGATGTCAAAAAACAGAACTTATTCCGGTAATGAATCTTTGCAGTCGTGTGGTTCATACTCGCAGTGTAAAAAAAGGAACGCCTGTAGGGTACGGGGCAACTTATGTTGCTGCAGAAGATGGCAAATTGGCAACATTAGCTTTGGGATACGGTGATGGGTTCCCAAGATTTTTATCAGGGCGATTTTCTGTCAGAATCAACGGACAAGATTATCAACAATGCGGACGAATCAGTATGGATTTAACAGTTATTAATGCTGATGATAATATAAAGGTAGGAGATGAAGCGTGGATTTTCGGTTCTCCAAAATATGCAAAGATGAATGCTGAAGATTTGGCTGAGATTTGCGGAACTATAAGTTATGAAATAACCACATCGATTACATCACGTGTAGAACGCTGTATATTGAAGTAATTTTTTACAATCAAACTTAAAGTTTGCGTATTAGAATTATAGACAAATGATTATATTTCTGATAAATATCAAGCTATTTATGATAACCTTTTTTCAAAAGGATTTTTGCTAGTGGATTTTTTTAAGAAATATAATCATCATTTTCAAATATTTTTTGTCTTATTTGATGCTTTTGTGCTTGTTGCAGGATACATCGCAGCAAGATATTTTTCATTTACAAATGAAGAATTTTATCAAGTAAAATCCATAGAAATTCTTACTTTCATCATTCTAATGACAATGTTTTTTTTATTCTTGGAACGAACCGAATATCCTCAAAAATTTCGCCTTCGTTCAAAAAGAAAGATAATCAGTACAATGATTATGTACGGATATTTTACTATAAGCTCTTTGTGTCTATGCCAAATTGTAGGGTTGTATCCGTATAATAAAGATTTTTGCTGGATTTTTACCGGAGTAACTTTTTGTGTTTTTATGCCGGAAAGAATGATATTGAAATTACTTTTTGATTGGCTTAGAAAACGAGGCATTAATAATAAAAAATATCTTTTGATAGGTGCTGGAAAGCAAGGTTTTGATTTTTATAAAATGATTATTCATTCACCAGCATTAGGTATCCAAATAGCTGGCATTTTGGATGACGGAGATTTAGATGACGAAGCAGAACATTCTGATGAATACAAGAAATTTGCGGATAAAATTGCAGGTAATACATCGGAATTGGAAAAATTGCTTGAAGTAAAAGATTTTGACAATGTAATAATTACTTTACCGATGACTCAGAAAGATAAGATTACAAAAATTACTAATATCTGTGAAAAATGCGGAATCCATGTTGAATTAATACCGAATTATTATCAAATTGTTTCCAGACATCCTTCTATACGTGAAATTAACGGAGTTCCGCTGATAGGAATAAGAAATGTTCCGTTGGAAGGAATGTTTAACAGAATGTTTAAACGCTTATTTGATGTGTTTTTTTCGTTTTTAGGCATAATAATATTGTCTCCGGTTCTTTTAATAATTGCGATTGTTGTTAAAATCTCTTCTCCAGGTCCGGTATTATTTGTTCAAAAGCGAACAGGTTTAAAAAATCGAGAATTTGATATTTATAAATTCAGAACAATGGTTGTGAATAATATGTCTGACACTTTGCAGTCATGTGAAAATGACCCAAGAAAAACTAAAGTGGGTAATTTCCTTCGTAAAACAAATTTAGATGAATTGCCTCAGTTGTTTAATATTTTAAGAGGTGAAATGTCTTTTGTGGGTCCCAGACCGCATATGATAAAGCATACGGAAGAATTTTATCAAAAGTATGATAAATATATGGTTCGTCATTGGGTAAAGCCGGGACTTACCGGATGGGCTCAGGTCAATGGATGGCGAGGGGATTCAGACATTGAAATGCGTGTAAAATTTGATATTGAATATATTGAAAACTGGACATTTCTTTGGGATATTAAGATTATATTTTTAACACTATTTGGAAAAAAAGCGAGAAATCATGCGTATTAGAAATTTTTTTAAATTAAAACTTTTTATAATTGTCGGTGTAATTTTATCATTAATAACTTCTTGTACATATTATACGGTTGTGTCTGATGATGTGAAAAACTTATCTATTGAAAACAGTGAAACTTTTATTTATGCCAGAAATCAATTTCAGTTTTTCTTGCGTGAAGTTACAGTTTGGACATTGGAAGATTTTGCATCCAATTCTCCTACAGAGCGTCATAAAATGCGAAAATTCATTGTAGGAAAACGCATTCCGGTAGAAAATGATGTGCTTGAAGAATATAAAATTACGCTATTTGATAACGGAACGGCGATGTTTCGATATGTTTTGAAAAAAATTGATACTTCACGAGTAAAAGACTCAAGAGCTCCTTTCTTTTTTCAGTTAGAAACTGATACCGGAAATGTTTTAATGACAATGAAAAAAGATATCAGCGACGATATTATGGGATTTGATGTGAGTGTAGCAGAGGCAAATTATAAATTAACCGGACGACGTGGAGTTAGTAAAAATTTATTCGGTGCAGTTTTGAATAAAGCGGACAGTGAAGAAATGCTTTTTTGTATGAAAAAAAATGTCAGCTATTTTTCAGACCGTATAGAATTTGATATTCAGCGAATAGAAAATCCTATTGAAGATGTTGTTTATATTTCCATAGTAACAGCTTGTGACAGTATAATTCGCAAAGTTTCAGGCGGAGGTTACAGAAACTAAATGGTAAGCTCAGAAAGTAATACGGTAAAAACAAAAACTTTTGCATTAAATAAAAATGCTGTTCTCAGAATGATTTACAGATTTAATTTTATGAATAGATGGTATGTCTTTGCCGGATTGTATGCATTATTGATTTTGTATCATATTGCAGTAATTATGATAGGTCAGGCAGCTAATGTCTTTTTTATTGTGTTTATTTCAGTAATGTATGCAGTACCTGTTTTGGGGCTTACTTTTTCCTTTTTAATTATTAACAGGTTTCTTTGTAAATCAGACGGCAGGATAATGAAAGATGTTTGTGATGTAAAAATCATGTCCGGCGGAGTTTGTTTTTTTACTAATGATAATATGGTGCATTTTGTGAAACCAGAGCAAATCTATCAATTGGCAGAATATAAAGAATATTTTTTAATATTTTTAACTAAGCATGTCTTTATTCCCGTGCCGTTTTCTGCATTTGAGCCGGGCGACAAACAGAGGGCAATAAATATTTTAATATCCCAAAATATAATCTATTCAGGTAAAATTCACTAAAAATTCAAGTACATACAGGATGATATTTAATTTCTTTTTTTTTCTTGCCGATACTTATTGATGAAAATATTTTATCCGGTTGAGAATACCGGAAATTCTTTACTAAGGGATATTTATGAAAGCAGCTTTGAAAGGCATATCATCTAATCTAAAGAAAAATTTATTTTTTCAAAAAATTATAGATTGGATTAAAAATTTTAAGAGCAAAGGAAACAGCTCTGTAAAGTTGACACTGGCTTTTTGGCAGTTATTAATTTTTTTATGTTTTATTGTGTGTTATTTCATTGCTGCAATGATTAATTTTGGTTTGTCCGGAAATGAACAAAATAAAAATCAAAATGCAATGATTATGCGTTACAAACAGAATATATTAAAGAATTCAGTTCAATTCGGTATTAATCTTATCAATATAGATTATGAAAATTCACAGACAAAATCAGCTAACAAAGATGCTGAAAAAAGTGATGTTGAAGAACATTATAAAGAAAAATTAGCAAAACAATTACGAGTTCTTCATTCTAATGAGATTGCTTTTTATTTGTTGAGTGAAGACGGAACGATGATTGTAAATACAAAAGATCCGTCATCAGAAGGTGTGAATCGACTTGATGTAGAAGATGAAAACGGTGTTGCTTATTTTGAAGAACTTATGAACTTAGCATTACAAGGCGGCGGTTTTGTAAATACTCATGAAATAGTAGGAAAAAATGAGTCTTACAATATTTACTATGGATCTTATTTTGAAAAATGGAAATTGGTTCTTATAGCTTCTTCATCTATGGAAGAAATTTTTGATGCAGAAAAAAAACAAACAGAACAAACATGGAAATGGCTTAGAATACAAATTATTACAGCTTTGTTATTAGCAATAATTTTCCTTGTGGGCGGAAGTATTTTTATCAATTATAAAATTGAAGACATATTTATAAAACCTATTAACGCTTTGATTGATAAAACTTACGAAATAGCTAACGGTGATTTAACTGTAAAATTTGATATCGATACGAATAATGAGTTTGAAAGACTGATAAAAGCTTTCAAACTCATGGTAAGTAAATTGTGTGAATTAAATGCTAAAATTTATAATTCGGTAATTTTGCTTGATAAACACATGCGTGGGCTTTATTCGACTTCAGGAAATGTTGAAAAATATACAGAAACACAAGCTGTAACTTTGTCTGATACCAGCAGTAATTTTATTCAATTAAGTGAAATGATGGAGCGAATTTCAGATAATTCTCAGGAATCAGAAAACATAGCTTCTGTGGCAATTGAAAAAGTTGATGCAGGTTTGAATTTCATGAATAATCTTGATAATGAAATGCAAAAAATTGAAGCCAGCTCAGTTCAGATTACAAATATTATTAATGTAATGAATGATATTGCAGAACAAACTAACTTACTGGCATTGAATGCGTCTATCGAAAGTGCACGTGCAGGAGAAGCCGGACGTGGATTTAATATTGTATCTGGTGAAATCAGAAAATTAGCAGAAAAATCAACAGAAGCAGCTAATGAAATCAGAGATTTGATTATTTCAAATAATGATTTAATTTCTGTCGGTGTAAAATATACAAAAGAAGTTACTGCAAGTTTGCATGAAATATCTAATGCGACACAACAAATTTTAAAATTGGTTAATACAATTACGGAAGAAATTGTCGGAGCTAATGAAAAGACGAAAACTATTACAAATGCTTTTACTGAAGTTTCAGGTGTAGCAAATGAAAATATGTCATCGGTAAAAACCGTACAAGAAATCTTAAAAGAATTTGTTGATACGACAATTGACTTGCAGCGATTTGTAGGACAGTTTGATGTACGTTCGGACAAAGAGAAAGAGTTGCAGTCTCATATAGAAGAAGTTCTTAGTGTAAAATTGCAAGAAGCCGAAGATATTCTAAAATCTTACGGTAATAGATTTTTACCTACAGGAAATCTTAAGAAAATAGGTGAGTATCCGCTACAAGAAATGTTACTCGGAGAAGAAATTGTTACAGGAAATTTCTCTGTTGTAGATGAAATTTCAAAGAAAATAAAATGTTCGGTAACATTGATGCAGCCTAGTGATGATTGTCTTGTTCGTGTAGCTACAACAGTACGAAATTTTGACAATACAAGAGCTATCGGTACTATCATTGATAGAGATTCCGAAGTTTACAAAAAAGTTGTTGATGAAAGAAAGATATATTACGGACGTGCGTTTGTTATTAATCGTCGTTATGTTGCTGTTTATAAGCCGATAATGGATGAAACCGGATTCGTTGATATGGTTTTATACTTAGGTGTTCCGGAACAAGATACTCATATTGATGAAAAGAAATAAAATGTTGTTATCTTTATTTATATAGCGAACTGTGGGAGGGGAGTTTTTATAATGGAAATAGAGAAAAAAATTGAGAAAATTCAGGCCATTCTTCGAGATCCTTCTGCCAGTGATGGTGAAAAAGATGTTGCAAGAAAATTATTGGATAAATTGCAAGATAAATATGCGATTGATATCGAAATGCTTGATGATAATAAAAGAGAATGGTTTACGATAAAATGTAAAGATGAACATGAAAAAATGCTTCTTTTAAGGATTTTAACGTCTTATAAATTAAAAGCGTATTTGAAAAAAAATTGCAGTCGATTGTCTGTTTTATTTTATACGACAGATAGTTATTTCCAAATAATAAATGCAGAATTGTCTTATCATAGATATGTTTTGTCAAAATATTTGAAATCGGTAACTATTAATTATTTGCATAAATTTGTTTTACCGTATCAACTTGCAGAAAGTGATACAACAAAAGAAACCGATAAATTGACTGATGAAGCTGCTACTGCGGCAGCATTTATGTTTTATGATAAAAATTATACAGCCAGACGGCTTTTGGTTTGATGTTTAAAAAAAATAAGCTACCCAATCGGTAGCTTATTTTTTTTAATAACGCAAACTTGAACCGCCGATAAATTCTCTTACAATTGATGTAGGCGGAATTTTATCTGTAGGTATATTCAGAAAATATGACAAAAAGCTTAACAATCGAGAAGCTTCTCCGTAATATGGGCTGTCAGGATTTACCTGTTTCAAAATTGGCTCGGCATATATTTTTAAAACTCCCAATTCATAGATTAATGCTGAGTTAAAATATCCGTCGGCATCGTTTTGAAAAGGGAAAATATTGTTTTCTTCTCCTTGGCGAACAGCCGGCCACATTTCTAAAGTACATTCGGCACTATGTCCTCGATAATTGTAATCTCTTACGAGTCGTCTGATAACTCGATTGTCGGTAGTAGGGATTCTGTTTGCATGATCAATATTTATGTGTGTTAATGCAGATATATAAATCTTGTATTTATTTTGGCGAGGAATAAGATATGTCATTTTTTCATTTAGACAATGGATTCCTTCTATTACAATAATTTCGCCGGGCGACAGAGAAAATTTTTCTTGTGTTAATGAAGATTTTCCTGTGATAAAGTCAAAACGAGCAAGCTTTGTCTTTTCACCGTTGAGCAAAGCGGAAATATGCTCATTAAAAAGTTTAAGATTTACCGCTTCTATACATTCAAAATCAAAGCTTCCGTCTTCATTAAGAGGAGTTTTGTCTCTGTCTACAAAATAATCATCAACAGAAATTGTACGCGGGGTAAGTCCGTGAGCTCGTAATTGTAGTTCTAATCTTTTTGAAAAAGTAGTTTTACCGGAAGATGACGGCCCGGCAATTGCAACTAAACGAACATCTTTGCGTGATACAATATCTTCTGCAAGTTTTATGATTCTACTTTCTTGTAATGCTTCTTCGACTAAAATCAAATCATTAATTTTTTTATTTATTACAAATTGATTCAGAGAACCTATCGTATCTACATGAAATAATTTGTCGAGATTTTTGTAGTCTCTGTAAACATTAAATATTTCTTTTTGTTCTATAAATATTTTTGGTTGTGATAAATCACGTCTTGACGGAAATTGAAGAATAAAACCGTTTTCATATTGGATAAGGGTAAAAACCGGAACTTGTTCGGTATTAGCAGCTAAAGGTGTTTGCAAAATTCCTATAAAATCGTCGCATTGGTAGCAATTTACGGTAGGAACAGCACATGTAGTTAAAAGAAGTAATTGGGCTGTTTTATTTTGCTCTTTAAGTAAAGTAACTGCGTCATGATATGAAACTTTTTTGCGATTGATTGATTTCTTTTCGGAAATATCGTTTCGCATGGCATTTTCTAATGATGCAATATCTTTTTTAGTAGGAGTGTAATTGTCAAATTCATAATAATAACCGGCTCCTAGGGAATGCATGATTGTCAAAGTATGTTTCGGAAATAATTTTTGAGCAGCTTTTTCCAGTAAAAAAGATAATGTACTGCGATAAACTTCCATTCCTTCGTTTGTTTTTGGGGTAAGGAAATGAATATCAGCATTTGTTTCGATATTAAATTTTAACGGTAATATTTGGTGATTGACTTTTGCACAAATGAAATTTTCTTTCTCATCATGCGGTAAAAGTTCAAAAAGCTGTGTCCCTTTCAAGATTTCCACAGGTGAACTGTTATTTATAGTAACTTGTATTTTTTCCATTGAGTCCTCCTTTATAAAAGAAATATCTTAGCTTATTTTAAAAGAAAGTCTCTAAAAAAATGGAGAAAAAACAAATTACTAATATTTTATGAACGCAAACATTTGACAATATTTGAATCTATAATAGCAAGTGTGTTAATGCTGGTTTCTTGCCAAAAAGATTTTGAGTCGCATATAAAGAAAAGCTGATATTTCTCGTCTTCCGGAAGTTCGGTAATAAGAATAATCCAATCAATTAAAACTTTTATTCCTGCAGAATTTAAAAATTTTAACTTTGTTATATTTACGTCGACACGCTTAATTTCATGCTCTAAAACATATTGATGCAGTTCAGTAAAAAAATCTTGCATATATAATTCCGGTTTCATTTGAACTATATTTCCGGAAATATAAACTGTGTCTTCTTTAAAAGATAAAGTTACATCGTCCTCTTGAACTGTTTCAATTTTATTCATTTTTTATATCTCTCCAAAATGCAAGCTATTTAAAAAAAGTTATAATTTTACAGACTTTTCAAGCGTAAATGAATGAAAAGTACGTTGTTCTGCCTGCCAAATTTTTCCGAATGCAGACTCTGTCATTGAAATATCATAATCATGGCTGACAATGACAAGTTCTTTTTGTGCCTCTATCAATTCTATGCACCATTGATAGTAACCTTCATGATCGCTTATAAAAATAAATTTACCGTTATCTGCGAGTTTTTTAGCTATCAACGGAATAAAATGAGCTTGAAATAAACGGTGTTTCCAATGGCGTTTTTTAGGCCAAGGGTCGGGGAATGTCATATATATTTTATTAAGACTTTTATCCGGAAACATTTTTTCTATAGAAGCTCCGGCATCACCGCATATCCAACGCACATTGGTCAGCTGCAAAAGATTTTCTTTCATTCTGCTTTTTACAATTCTGTAATCTTTTAAATCTATTCCGATAAAGTTTTCATTGGGATTTCCTAAAGCTTGTTGAGTAAGAAAATGACCGTTACCGCAACCGATTTCAACATTCAGCGGATTTTTATTTCCGAAAACTTCTTCCCAATTAACGAAATTAATATCTTCCGGCGGTGTAAAAGTGGTTTCAAGCAAAGAGTAATCGAAACCTTTCTTTTTAAACTTCATAAGGTTTTCCTGTAATAAAATTAGATTCGTAGAATAACAAAAAAAACGGGCTTGTAAAATACTAATAGTGTAAATGTTTAGAAAAGCTTTTATATGTTTTATATATGAGTATGTATAATACGCTTAAAATAAAAAAAATGATAATTGAGGAGAAAATAATGAAAGGTGTAATTATTGCAGCCGGTTACGGTACACGTTTTTTACCGGGAACAAAAACAATTCCTAAGGAAATGTTTCCGCTTGTTGATACTCCGGCAATACAATTGATTGTAGATGAATTTATTGCTGCCGGGATAAAAGATATTTTGATTGTTACAAGTCGCAGAAAAAAATCAATGGAAGATTATTTTGACAGAGAAGTGGAACTGGAAAATGTTTTTTCAAAAGAAAAAGCTGACTCTAAGTTATCACTTATAGAACCTGTAAAAGCTAATATTTTCTTTTCACGCCAAATGGAAATGAAAGGAACCGGACAAGCTATTTTGCAATGTAAGGCTTTTGTCGGTAATGATCCGTTTGTGGTGGCTTATCCGGATGATATAGTTTTTGCCGATGTTCCGTTGGCTGCACAACTTATAAATGTTTATAAAGAAACCGGCTGTTCTGTTTTGTCTGCACAAAAAATAGACGCAGATGTTTCAAGATACGGCGTATTGGATTGTAAAGAGAACAGCGGAATATTACAAGTTTCCGGTATTGTTGAAAAACCTGCAACAGGAACAGAGCCAAGTAACATGATTTCCATAGGGCGTTATCTTTTTACACCGGATTTGTTTCCGTTACTTGAAGATGATTATAAAAAATATTCAGGCGGGGAATTTTATCATATAGGTGCAATTAATGCATTGGCAAAAGCCGGTAAAATGCGTGGATATTGCTTTGACGGACAGAGAATTGATGTCGGAGATAAGCTCGGTTATATAGAAGGAATACTTCGCTATGCATTAACCAGAGACGATTTAAAGGATGAAACTTTAAAAATATTGAAAAAACTTGTAAACTAATTGTTATCTTGTAGTTAAAAATGAGCTCCAAACACATTAAATGTAAATGAAAACATTTTATTTTTTTTAAGGAGTTTCTCTATGGAAAAACAATTAAATCTTACTTTAATGGAAGGTCGACTTACAAGAAATCCGGAACTTTTGCAGACATCCGGCGGAAGTGTGTGTAAGTTTGATATTGCGGTTAATAATTCTGTCAAATACGGAAATGAAGTAAAAAATACCGTAGACTTTTTTTCCATTACAGCTTGGAATCGTTTGGGGGAAATTTGTTCCAAATATTTAAAAAAAGGAGCAAAAGTCAGAATAAGAGGACGATTAAAACATGACAGCTGGACATCAAAAGACGGACGAAAAATGTCTAATGTTCATATTGATGCTGCTTCCGTAGAATTTATGGGCAGTAAAAAACGTCACAATGACGGTACGGTTGTATCGGTTGTTCCGCAGGAAGAAAACAATCCCTATCAAGCGGAAGTAAATATTCCGTTCTAACGCATATTTTTTTGATTCAGTTTGGAGTCTTTTTATAAAAGTTTCAAGCTGAATTTTTTTTATGCCCAATTTCCCCCATTTTTCACAGGCAAACAATGTCGAACTGTACATCTCAAATATCGTTTTACAATGGAAAACAAAAAAAATTCAACTTTTTTCCCGAAACTTGTAAGCATTTATGAAAGAAAATACATTAAAATTTGTGGAGAAAAATTTTTCTCCTAATTTTTATTTAGTAGGAAAATATATGACACAAGAAAAAACAAATCGCAATTACAAAGATTCGG
>JAGANG010000057.1 GCA_017624275.1 Spirochaetales bacterium
AGTTTACGCCCGAACTTTTCATCTTTTGTTGTGATTTTCTCATAAATTCTAGCGATATACTCCAGAAACCGAAACGGCATATTTTGGTTAATTGTCGATTGATGTTCAATCAGAATGACAATTTTCCCGTCAATGAGCATTGCAACATCATTGTAATACTTCATATAGAGTACTTGTTCCAGCATGACCGACTGAACATCGGTTGTTTTTGCGTCAAGATTTGTCCCGTGCAAGGCGTTGTAAAGTGAAATAAAATTCTCTTTCGCATTAATATCATGTGCGAACAGGTCAACGAAGACCGAATCTTTGTAGTTACGATTTGTTTTTTCTTGTGGTATCAACATATTTTTTCCTACTAAATAAAAATTAGGAGAAAAAATTTTCTCCACAAATTTTAATGTATTTTCTTTCATAAATGCTTACAAGTTTCGGGAAAAAAGTTGAAGTTTTTTTATTTTACCTCGTGAAATGTGGTTTAAACGGTGTTTTAGGACATTGAAAAAGCAATGTTTTTTCTGCGAAAAATGAAGAAAATTAACATAAAAAAGTGAGAATTCCCTACACCTTGTGGTCTTAAAAAGCTTTGTTCCAAACTGGATTAAGGTCTGTTGTTTATGTTATTATAAAAACTAAGGAATATCTTATGATTAAAGTAATGTTTGTTTGCCATGGAAATATTTGTCGTTCACCTATGGCAGAATTTTTATTTAAAGACATGGTAAAAAAATTAGGAATCGCAGATAAGTTCAAAATCACATCATCAGCCACAAGTACCGAAGAAATTTGGAACGGTATCGGTAATCCGGTACATCCGGGTACTGTAAAAAAATTATCCTCACTGGGGATTTCATGTTCTGATAAAAGAGCCGTTCAAATTACAAAAGCCGATTATCAATATTATGACTATATCATTTGTATGGATAATATGAATCTGCGAAATATTCACAGAATATGCGGTGAGGACATCGACGGTAAAATTTTTAAAATGCTTTCTTTCTGCGGAGAAAACGGCGATGTCGCCGATCCGTGGTATACTGGTAATTTTGATGAAACATATTATGATATTAATCGTGGATTAAACGCATTTTTAGAATATTTGAAAAAGCAACGAGAAATATAATGAAGACATTATTTGTATCTGATTTAGACGGAACATTATTACACGGCGACAAAACTATCTCAATGTATACTTGTGATGTCATAAATAAACTTGCGGAAAAAGGAATAATGTTTTCATACGCTACAGCCCGTTCTTTTATTACAGCTCGGAAAGTTACAGATGGATTAAACGCCGGGATTCCACTGATTATTTATAACGGTGCATTTATTGTTGACAATGCGACCGGTTCTATAATGCTTTCAAATTATTTTACAGAAAAAGTTTATTCGCTTCTTGATGATTTAATCGGCAATAATATTATTCCGATTGTATATGCTTATATAGACGGAATCGAAAAATTTTCCTTTGTCGAAAATAAATGCAGTCGCAGTATGAAAGATTTTTTATCTACCAGAGAAAATGATGTCAGAGCAAATCCGCTGACTGATATAAAACAACTTTATAACGGCAATATTTTTTATATTACCTGCATTGATGATGAGGAAAAATTAAAACCTTTCTATTATAAATATAAATCCGATTTTCATTGTATTTTCCAACGAGATATTTATTCTAATGAGCAATGGCTGGAAATTATGCCGCAATCCTCATCTAAATCCAATGCAGTACTCCGATTAAAAAAATATTTAAATGCCGAGAAAGTCGTTGTTTTCGGTGACGGAAAAAATGATGTAGATATGTTTAATATTGCAGATGAAAGTTACGCTGTAGAAAATGCTGTCGAAGATTTAAAAAAAATAGCTACCGGAATAATCGGAAATAATAATGATGACAGTGTCGCAAAATGGCTGGAACTGAATATACTTGAGAATGGATATATAAAATAACTATATTTTATTTATTTTTCAAAATAAAAATGATAATAAACCAACTAAAAGTAAGGTTTATTTATGAAAAATCAAAAAAGTTATTTAGTCAGTTTATTTATTGCTATCTGTATAATTATCAATTATTTAGGTAAAATTATCAGTTCTCATTTCTGCTTACCTGTATGGCTTGATTCTCTGGGAACGGTTTTAACAGCTTATACATTAGGACCTGTTTGCGGTGCAATTGTCGGTGTTTCTGTCAATATTATATATGCACTGATTAATTCTCCGTTACACATATGGTACTGCTTCGTAAGTATTGCTCTAGGATTTACCGTTGGACATTGTGCAAAAAAAGGTTTTATCAATACAATATTCGGAGTTTTATCTACAAGTTTTTTGGTAACAATATTTTCAATAGTTATCAGTACTCCGATAAATTATATTTTTTTTGACGGGCAAATCAGTAACATCTGGGGTGACGGAATTGTTAAACTTTTGCAAAACCTAAAAATAAACAATTTTCTAAGTTATCTCGCCGGTGAGTTTTATATTGAGTTTCTTGATAAAACATTCACTTTGTTATTTCTTTATTTACTTATAAAGGTATACAGAAGATTTTTAAAAAAACATGTCAACAAATGGATTAAAGTCGCTGAAAATAATACAACATTGCTTTCTTTTGTATTTCTCGTTTTAGCCGGCATTTTTCATCCGACCAAACTTTCGGCAATAAAAATCGAGCCGTCAAATTTTAATAATTATATTCAAACTATTTATGATGAAACCCACGGTATTCCCGGCGGTGTTACTAATGATATAGAACAAACTCTTGACGGAGTGTTATGGATTGGGACGTACAACGGACTTTACAGATATTCGGGAACTTCTTTTAGATTTATGAATGAGTTTAATACGGTAAAAAATGTAAATACGCTGTTTGTTGATGAAGCCGGACGTTTGTGGATAGGAACTAATGACAGCGGAATTTCTATTTGCATAAATGAAAATATTTCAAATGTAGTAAACCAAGAAAATGGTTTGCCGTCAGATTCTATCCGCTGTATCACTCAGGCTGCGGACGGAAATTATTATGTCGGTACGTCAGAAAGTTTAGCTGTAATTTCCTTATCCGGCGGTTTATCTGTTGTCCGGACAATTCCGGAAATTATTTGGGCAAGTAGTATTTCCGCCGATGATTGCGGCAATATTGCGACCGTAACGGATTCGGGCTTTATTTATTTACTAAAAGGTTCTGAAATACTTGATTTTAAGAACAAATCAGAAAAAAACGGCAGTTCTTATACATGTTGTACATTCACAACTTCCGGTTTACTTTACGCCGGAACGACAGACAACAATATTGATATTTTTTCCATAGAAAACGATCGCTTGAAATACTCCTCTTCAATCGAGTGCAAAGAATTACGCAATATTAATTCTATAAATTTTACGGAAGATAATTTCTATTTTATTTGTGCAGATAACGGGATCGGATTTTTAGATTCTCAAAATGTTTATCGCAAATTAAATACATATAATTTTAACAGTTCTATAAATCGCATGCTTGTGGATTATCAAGGAAATCTGTGGTTTACATCTTCCAGACAAGGTTTGTTACGACTTTGCAAATCTATTTTCTCGGAGATTCACAGTAATACTTCCGCTCAAGAAAATGTAATTAATACGGTAACAGAATGGAATGAACTTTTGTTTCTGGGAAAAGATAACGGACTGGAAATCTTCGGAGAAAAAAATAAGGAGCTATACGATAAGCTTTTAAATTTGTTTGCTGGAAAAAGAATTCGTTGTTTAAAAGTTGATTCAAAAAATAATCTTTGGGTATGTACTGCCGGAAACGGATTTTTTCAAATCTCAACTGACAGAACAATAAAAAATTATAATGATAAAAACGGAACTTGCGGTAATAGATTTCGCTGTATTCAAGAGCTTTCAAACGGAATAATTGCTGTTGCGGGAGATTCCGGAATTTCTTTTATAAAAGATCAAAAAGTAATACAAAACATCGACAACAAAAGCGGTATGGAAAATCCGAAAACTCTTTGTATTTTGGAAGATAAAAACGGAAATATTTTAGCCGGAACCGACGGAAGCGGAATATATGCGATTAAAAACGGTAAAGTTACTCGTTCTTATAAAAAGCAAGACGGTTTGAGTTCTGAAGTTATTTTAAGAATGGTAAAAGATTCTACGGGAAACGGAATTTTTATTGTTACAAGTAACGGACTTTGTTACATGGAAAAAGACTCTATCAGGCTTCTCAATAATTTTCCTTATAATAATAATTATGACCTTGCAGAAGGCAGAGACGGAACTATATTTGTTTTGAGTTCTGCCGGAATCTTCGTCGTAGATAAAGCAACTTTACTCAGCGGTAAAAAATTAGATTACGAACTTTTTAATTCAAAAAAAGGACTCCGTTATTCCCTTACTCCTAATTCAAGAAATCATATCGATACAAACGGAAACTTTTTCTTATCATCCGATGCCGGGGTTGTCTGTTTTAATATCTATAATTATGATTTATCCGTACGATCTTACCGTTCTATGTTAAAATTTATAAATTGTGACGGCATAAATTATCCGATTGAACGAGGAGAAAAATTAAAATTACCGCAAGGCATAAAACGTATTGAAATTAATCCGGAAGTCATAAATTATTCATTGAATGATCCATACATATCCGTTTGGCTGTACGGTTTTGAACAAGATCCTAAAGTTATGTTACAAAGTGAGCTTTCAACAATAACATACACAAATCTTCCCGTAGGTGATTATGTTTTTCGAATTGCCGTACTTGATAACAAAGGTAAAAAAGTCATTGCCGAAAGTTCATACAACATACATAAAGAAAAAGAAATATACGACAACTGGTGGTTTATATTATACGCAGTCTCAGTATTTACTCTCGCTGTAGTTTATTTAACGTGGTTAATATTCAGAACACAAATTCAGAAAACGCTAAACATGCAAAAACGTGAACTGGAATTGGCAAAAGTACAAGCTCAAATGGGGAATGAAGCTATTCTTACAGTAGCAAAAGCAGTTGATGCGAGAGATGAAAACACAAGCCAGCATTCATTTCGTGTTTCAGAATATTCTGTATTGATTGCTCAAAGATTAGGATACAACAATAATGAATGTGAAGAATTGAGAAAAGCCGCTCTTCTTCACGATATCGGTAAAATAGGGATTGCCGACAACATTTTAAAGAAAGCATCAAATCTTACTGATGAAGAATATGCAATTATGAAATCTCACGTTATAAAAGGTGCAGAAATTTTAAAGGAGTTCACTCTTCTGGAAAATATATCGGAAGGAGCATTGTATCATCATGAAAGATATGACGGAACAGGATATATTTTTGGGCTAAAAGGTGATGAAATTCCGCTTAATGCAAGAATTATCGGACTGGCAGATACTTTTGACGCAATGACTGCAAACCGTGTTTATCGACAGCAATTAAATTTAGATATCGTTATTGATGAAATAAAAAGATACAGCGGTTCCCAATTCGATCCAAAACTTGTAAAAATCTTGCTGCAACTTTTAGATGAAAAAGTTATAGACATCAATCAAATTTACAAAACGTAATTTATAGCTGATGGAGAATTTTAATCATGAAAAAAATATATTTAATAACAATTCTTACTTCCATTTTTGTAATAACGGTAATAGTAGGAATCTACAATATTTTTTTAAAGAAAGATTTTACTAACAGACAAATAAAAGTCGGTTTTATATATGTGGGAGACGACAGTACATCATATACCGGTAATTTTATAAAAGCTCAAAAAGCTGTTGAAAATGCTTTCGGAGATAAAGTTAAAATATATGCAAAATATAATATACAAGAATCAAACTGTACCGATGCCTTTCAGGATCTTATAGATAAAAAATGCAATATTATATTTTCCACAAGCTATGGATACGGAAAAAATGCCAAGGAATTTGCCGGTCGCTATCCTAATATTCAAATTTGTCAGGCAACCTGTTCAAATGCCATTGAACAGCCTATTTACAAGAATTATCACACTTTCATGGGGCATATTTATGAAGGGCGATACGTTTGCGGTGTTGTTGCCGGACTGAAATTGAAAGAACTTATAGATGACGGAAAAATCACATCAGAACAGGCAAAAATCGGATATGTAGGAGCATTTCCTTACGCCGAAGTTATTTCCGGTTTTACAGCTTTTTTCCTCGGAGTAAGGTCTGTAGTCCCTCAAGCTATAATGACTGTAAAATATACAAATTCATGGACTGATTATGTGTTAGAAAAAAAATGCACTGAAGAACTCATAAATGCCGGATGTATTATAATATCTCAACATTCAGATACTACAGGTCCGGCAGTTGCATGCGAAAAAACCGAAAGCAATCATTTTGTATACCTTGTTAGTTACAATCAAAACATGGCTGATGTCGCCCCTACCACATATCTTACCGGTTCAAAAATTAATTGGACTCCTTATATATTGTCTGCTGTGAATGCTGTTTTTTATGAAAAAAGAATTGAGGAAAATGTTAATGCTAACATAAATGGAAATGATGCCGGTGCCGGTTTTGATAAAGACTGGGTTCAAATTTTAGAATTTAATAAAATTGAAGCAGCAAAAGGAACTCAAGAAAAAATTGAAGAAACAATAAAAGCTTTGCAACAAAAAAAGATTCAAGTATTCAAAGGAAATTATATCGGTATAAATCCTTTTGATGCTTCAGATACAATTGATTTATCGAAAGGATACATTGAAAACGCCAAGAGCTCAGCACCATGTTTTTGCTACATTCTAAAAGATGTCATTACAGAAGAGAAATAGATAACTATTTCCCAACTAAAAATTTTTAACAAATCAAGACATAAAAAAAGACAGTACCAAACAAGTACTGTCTTTTTTTATCATATGAATAAGAAATTATTTTTCTACCTTGTTTAAGGTTCTTAAACATCTCATACAAATTTTTACTTTTCTCATCTCTCCGTCTACATTAAGAGATTTATCTACTAAATTTGCTTTAAATGTTCTTTTTGTTCTTACACCAATTTTAGAACCTGTACCACCTTTTTTCTTACACAAACCTTTTCTTGGTACATTATATCCAACGCTGGTTCCTTTTCCACATACTTCACAACATCTTCCCATCGTTAATTGTCCTCCACTCTTTATGTAAACCGATAAATCGGCATATTATTTCGCTTCTTTTCCTATCATTAGTCCATTGGATAAGTTGCCTGGAACATATAATCTTTTTTTTATTTTCTGTCAACCGGTTTTATATTTAATGCAATTAAGCGAATAATTCTGTCGATTTTAACCACTCTGCAAGAGCTGTTGCGTCTTTGTCCAATTCTCTGTCATCTTCAACAAAAGCACTGATTTTGCGAACTTCGTCGTGAACTTTTTTAGTAAACGGAGCAAAATCATCTTTTCCTGCCAAATCAACAGCTTGCATTGCAGCTAAAAGGTGTGTAGCAAACTGCAAATAAACAAGTTCAATTTGTTCAGCCCATTTACGAGCACTGATTGTTCCCATAGAAACCTTATCCTGATTTAACGCTTCTGTCGGTTGACTTGTCAAACTAACAGGGAAACAATAACTCATTACTTCACCACGAATTGCACTGATTGTAATTTGTGCAGCTTTAAATCCTAGGCGTAAACCTGCACGAGGATGATCTGCCGGTGTAAACGGAATTAAATTTTCTGTTAAACCGTTGAATTTTCCATCTATAATAACTTCCGCTTGTTTGTCTGAAAGATCGGAAATATTAGCCAAAGCAGTACGCATGTAATCACAAGCTGCACAAATGTGTCCGCCATAGAAATTCCCAGTATTATAAAGACGACCGGCTTCAATATCAACCAAAGGATTATCATTTGCAGAATTTAATTCCTCTGTAATCCAATTGTGAGCTATTTCCAATGTATCACGGTAAACTCCCGTAATTTGTGGAGCACAACGAATCGAATATCTGTCTTGAATTTTATTTTGCTGAGCGACAAAACCTTTTCCGTCCATTTTTTCAATTTGATTATTCAAAAAATCTTCATAGCGAAAAACTCGTTTTGAATCTTTAATAATATTATAAACGTAAGCAGCACTTTGGCATTGACCGCTGTGATTTTTAATTTCGCTGACTTTTGCAACAAAAGGCGTATCTTTTCCACGAGTAATTTCTGAAGTAACAGCAGTTAAGAAATCAGAAATTTTTGCAAGACGTTCTGCTTTTTTCCAAGCCAAAGAAGCAACTGCCGTCATAACAGAAGTTCCGTTCATAATTGCAAGTCCTTCTTTTGCTTCAATCGGAAGCGGTTCTATTCCTTCGGCTTTAAACGCCTCCATCGTAGGAACAATCTTACCTTTATAATAAACTTCTCGCTGTCCCATAATTACAGCACCAACATAGCTTAACGGTGTCAAATCACCGGAAGCACCTACAGAACCAAGTTGAGGAATTACAGGAATAATATCTTTATTCAACAAAGTAAGCATCATTTTTGCAAGTTGCGGTCGAATTGCCGAATGCCCGCCTTTTACATTTCCGTTTAAACGACAAAGAACTACGGCACGTGCTGTTTCATGATCGAATTTTGGACCAAGCCCAATTCCGTGATAAGTACAAATTACCCGCTGTAACTCCCCTGCTTTATCTACACTGATTTGATTATGACAAGAATCTCCAAAGTCGGTAGTTACACCGTAAGTCGGAACTCCTGTCGCAATATAATCTTCCAGGAATTTTCGTGATTTTTCCATAGTTTCCCAGAATTGTTTATCTTCAGGAAGTTGAACTCCTTCATTTCTATATGCAACATCACATACTTCTTCGATTGTTAAATTTTCTCCATTAACTGTTACTGCAGCCATTCTTTTATCCTTTATTGTACATAATAAATATTAAAATGAATTCTATCATAAAAAACATTTTTTTCCATAAATAAAACAATTTTAATACAAATAAATATTTCCTTCTTCCATTTTAACATTAAGATTTTTTTTTAAAACACGATAAGTTTTATGATTGTCTTTTTAAATACGGGAGGAAATATATGATAAGAGGGATTCATACAAGTGCAGCAGGTATGTCTGTAATGCAAGGTAAAATGGATATAATTTCTAATAACATGGCAAATGTAGATCTTTCAGCATATAAGAAAGATGTTGCTGTAATGAAATCATTTCCTGATATACAAATTCGTAGAGGAAGCGATGACGGACTGATGTCTTTTCCTTTGGGTAGCTATGATACCATGCCGGTAGTGGGAAAACTTGGAACCGGTGTAGAATTGAATGAAAATTTTACTATTTGGGAACAAGGAAATCTAAAAGAAACTAATAATGATTTTGATTTTGCACTTGACGGCAAAGGTTTCATGACAATTGAAACTGAGCGTGGAGAACGTTACACTCGTAACGGAGCATTTACCCTGGATAAAGATGGTTTTCTTGTAACAAAAGAAGGATACAAAGTTCTTTCTGAAACCGGATATATTCAAATTAAAGAAAACAACTTTGCAATAGATAAAGAAGGGAATATTTACGTAAACAAAGAATACGAAAGTGATCCAAATCGTTTAGTAAAAAAAGATGAAAATGAATGGAAAGACAGAGAACTAATAGGAACTTTAAAAATTGTAAGATTTCCGAGAGAAAGAGAACTTCGTAAAGAAGGAAGTTCACTTTATTATTCAACTGAGTTCTCCGGAAATGCTCAAATTGCAACAGGTAATAATAGACCGCAACTTTTACAAGGTTTCAGAGAAGGCTCCAATGTAAATGTTGTTTCTGAAATGGTACAAATGATAGAAGTTCAACGTTTGTATGAAGCAAATCAAAAAGCAATTCAAAGTCACGATAATTTATTAGGAAAAGCTATTAACCAAGCAGGTATTGCACGAGGTTAAAAAAATAATATTTCTTTTTTATTTACTCCTTAATAAAAAATCTTCCCCAGATTTGACATTAACAAATCGAAGGAAGATTTTTTTTATACTATTTTATAAGAATAAAAAAAGTGCATCTCAACAGAGATTGTCTCTGAAGAAATGCACCTTATAAATATAGGATTAACCGTTAAAATTAACCTTTTACAGAACCACCAGTTAAACCTGAAATAATCTGATTTTGTAGTGACAACCACAATACTACAATCGGTAATGATCCGATGAAAGCAGCCGCACTAAAAATACCAAATCTTGTATTCATTGCACCTTGACTGGCAATAAATGATTGTAAACCTACAGCTAATGTATAATTCTCCTGTGATGTCAACATTACAGATGCCAACACATATTCATTATACTGACCTACAAACTGTAAAATTGTTACTACAGCCAAAATAGGACGAACCAAAGGCAAGATTATAGTTGTAAATGCTTGCCATGGAGTAGCACCGTCAATCATTGCAGACTCTTCAAGTGCTTTTGGAACAGAATCAAAGTAGCCTTTTACCATCCAAATATTAAACGGAATACCACCACCAAGATAAATTAAAATCAAACCAACTAAACTATTCAATCCAAAAATTGGATGAATATTTCCTAAATATTGTAACAATAAATACAATGCAACCATAGCCATGGTACCAGGGAATACCTGAATAGTTAAGATTGTCATCAATCCTATTTTTTTACCTTTAAAGTTAAAACGGCTGAATGCATAACCTGCAAGAGCAACAATCACCAACTGTACCAAAGCTACAGATAATGAAACAATTATTGAATTCAAGAACCATTTCAACATTGGAAATTTTGCAGTAGGTGAATCTGGAACACCTACACCGGTAAAGAAAATCTTATAGTTATCAAATGTGAAACGAACATCATATCTGAATCTCATTTCTCCATTTTCTAAAAAGAATAAATTCTCTACAGTTTCAACTTTTTTTGAATCTGTATCAGGATTTGATTTCCACATATCAAATGAACTTTTAAAACGATCTATTAAAACACTTTTACCATTTCCTTTTATCATTCTAATAAAAGTATTTTTTAAATCCTTTTCTATTTCATTATCTGATTTAGCAGAAATTTTTAATTTACCAATAACTTCTTTATCCATAATTTCAAGTTCTGACATTCCGTCCACTGCATTTGTGAAACGAGCAATCAAAACATTTTTCTTTACTATATTGGCACGTCTGTCTGATTCTGTTGTATCAATCCAAGTATTTGTATCGATAATAGGAAACAAACCGAAATGAGGCCCATAAATTGCCTGATTTTTACGAAATCCTGCAAAAACAACCTCTATAATCGGAATCAAAACTACAAAAGCAATAAAGATAAGAACTAAATGCTGACATACTTCTCCAATTATAGAACCAATAGTTTTTTTCTTATTAAGCATTGTCTACCTCCTTGAAAGCTCCTGTATACTTGAACTGTAAGAATGTGATAGTACCAATGATAAAGAATACAATAATACCTATTGCTGATGCTAAACCATAATCCGTTTCATTAGAACCAAACGCCAGTTTATATGTATAAGAGATCAAGATATCTGTTTGTCCTGGAAGAACACCCGGATCCATTACCGGACCACCACCAGTCAAGAGGAAGATACCACCGAAGTTGTTGAAAGCAAACGCAAAAGATCCTACCAACATTGGACCTAAAGTTGCCAACAATAACGGCAATGTAATTCTCCAGAACTGCTGTGCTTTTGATGCACCATCAACATCAGCAGCTTCATACATACTTGAATCAATTGATTGTAATGCACCCAAACTTATTATCATCTGATAAGGGAAAGACAACCACAAGTTTACAACAACACAAGTTATTTTAGGTAAGATTCCGTTAGGATCACTCAACCAAGGAATTGTAATTCCTGTCGCAAGGTTAATGATACCAAAGTCCTCGTTTAAGAATCCCCCCCACATTAAAATTGTTATAAATGAAGGAATTGCGTAAGGCAAAATAAACAAAGTTCTATAGAAATATCTACCTTTCAAATCTCCGGCATTTAATACCAACGCCAATGCCAAACCAGCAGCAAAAGCAGTTAATACTGAGAATAAAGACCACAAAACTGTCCATACAAATACACGTAAGAACGGTGAAGTAATATTTCTCGTAGTAAAAATCTTTGTAAAGTTTTTCAATCCAATCGGAACCATATAACCTGGTTCAATCTTTTTATCTTCAGCGAAATCAATATTTGAATTCTCTTCAAGTGAAAGTCTTACTTTCTTCATTTTTGGGAAATCAACAGATTTTAACTGAACCAAACGACCTTTGTGGTCTATTTTCAATCGACGAATCTCATTATTTAAGATTTTAATTTGTTTATTATTTTCTTTGATTTTCTCAATTACTAAAGACGGATGTTCAGCTTTTTTCAAAGACAATCTTTTCATTTCTTTGATTTCTTGCTTCAAAGTCATAATCTGGACTCTTCTTTTGCCCATTTCATCTTCAGCTGTTTTGTTTAATGCTGCAATTTCTTGTCTCTTTTGTTCCAAGAAAGCTTTTTTCATTGCAGGAATCTCACGATTAAACTCTTTAATTCTTTCGTTTACATCTTTAATTTCTGCATATACAGCAGACAAATCAGATTTAGCAATTTCATGTTTCTTCAATCCTTTGATTTTTTCAAAAGAAGGAACATAATTTTCATCTAATTTGAATTTTGAGAAATTTTCTTCTAAGAATCTTTCAACTTCTTTATCACTTGATAATTTGAACATTGAATAAGTATATTCAAGTTTTGGTAAATCATATTCATTCCAGAAAGTAGGTTTTTCGCCATCTGTAGTAACGACAAAAATACCATTTCTGTTTTCTTCCCATACACGAGTTGTATAATCATATTTACCATTTTCACCTTCTGTCAATTGGTAAATATTACCGTCTTCCTTTTCTTTAAAGAGTTTTTCTTTTCTCATAAACTCATTTGTTCTACTGTTTAAGAAGTTCTTTTCAACTCCGATTGCTTCATCGTATAACATAAAAGGAAGATTTTCCAAAGCATTTTTTAATATAACAACATCATTCAATGCCACATAGTAAGAATCATCACTATAATCATAGTCATCCTCTTCTGAAGTTACTCTTACCTTTTCTGAAACTAGATATTTTCCATTTGAAATTTCATTCAATTTATCGAAAGAAACCTCACTCAAACGGAAACCTTCATCATGACCTTGTTTAAAATAAGTAGCCTGATAAGCTTTTGGATAAACCACAACATCAGTACTAGCCTCTACAATAACATCTTCAGTTAAGGTATTACTTAAAGGTAAACCATCAGAATCAATTTCAATTTCTTCTTTTTCAAAAAAGAAAGCTATTACTTCATCAAGTTTTAAATCTTTCAAACTATCACTTACAATTTTAGTCTCAGTTTCAACCCACTTATCTTCCACTAGAGCTTCTTGAGATTCATTTTCTGCATTTTCAAGAGATTTTTGATACTCAGTATATCCTGCTTTCCATTTTTCATTAAGGTTAGTTACATATTCTTCAGGAATAAAGAATTCTGCGTATAATGGATCATCGTTCTCGTAAACAAACCATTTACTGTTTAGAAGCTGCTCTTTAGCACTTTCTTTTACCAACAAATGTCCTGTTCCATAATTAGTAAAGGCAATAAATATTGTATAAAATATAGGATATACTGTAAATATACCAATAATAATTATTGCAGGATACAAGTATCTATAAATATATAGACCTTTCAACCAAATTGTAAGAAGGAGAAGACCACCAGCCAAGAAAACAAGTGTAGGAATTAATAGTTTCCCGAACTTACAGAAAAGAGACACACACAGGAAAAGAGTAATTCCGCCAACAATTACTGTAGCTAAAATTTTACCCAATGGGCTTTCTTTTTCTTTATTTCCTGGTGCAAATTTATCTTTTTCACCATTCATTATAATATTCCTCATTTATATTCAGTTAATAATTATTTTCTAATTTCAAACTCAATAAAAAAATATTTTATGTACATAAAGACTTATATACAAAAAACAGGTGTAAGTTTCTTTTGAAACTTACACCATCTAATTATTAGATATTATTCATATCTAGCTTGTTTATCAGAAAGTTCACCTCTGATTGTACCAACAGCAGTTTTAACTGCATTTTCTACTGATTGTTCACCTGTTTTGAATTTATCAATCATACCAGCTGCATAATTGAAAATAACAGCCATAGCTTTAACATTCGGCATTGGAACACCATCCATTACTGAATCGATTACAACTCCAACGCTTGGGTCTAATTTTTTAGCTTCTTCACAAGCTTTTATATGTGCAGGTGGTCTTCCGCCAGCCTTAAACATTGCAACTTGTCCTTTTTCTTCACCAGCAAAGCTAATCATGAAGCTAAGAGCATCAGCCTGAACTTTAGAAGCACTGTTCAACATAAAACCTCTAGCACCTACAAACGGTACTGTTTTCTTTCCGTTTAATGTAGGAAGTTTTGAAATACCAACAACATCAGCTCCCATGTTATCAACATAGTCTTTAGTATTCCAAGGACCATCCATAATCATAGCAACTTTACCGTCTTTAAAGCTAGAAATTACAACACCGTTATTTGTTGATGGAGGAACAACACCTTCTTGAACTAACTTATAAATAAAGTTACAAGCGTCAATTGCTCCCGGAGTATCCAAACCAACATCTAAGATGTCAAAACGACCTTTATCTTGTTCCCATTTGAAGATATATCCACCTTGAGAACCGATAAATGGGAAGTTGTTATAGAAGTTGTTATCAATTCCGTAAAGGAATCCATACTTTCCATTTCCGTCAGTCATTTTCTTTGCAGTTTCCAACAAATCTTCCCAAGTTGCTGGAGGAGTAGAAATTAATTTTTTGTTGTAAAACAAAACTTCAGCTTCTACACAATAAGGAACACCATACATTTTTCCGTTGTAAGTAAAACCTTCTACTGCTACTGGGAAATATTTTTTCTTGTCATTGTTAGAAAGGTTAATTTCTCCAATAACACCATTTTTTGCCAATTCCCCAACCCAGTCATGAGCACCAACAACGATGTCCGGACCTGTTTTTGCAATAGCAGCTTGTTTGTACTTAGAACGAACTTCTGCTTGAACAACGATTTCAACTTCAACCTTGTTCTTCTTTTTGAATTCTCTTGCTACAGGTTCAAGCCCTGCAACTTCTTTGTCTGTACACCAAACTTCTATTTTCTTTCTAGCACCAAAAGAAGGAACTATAGTCAATAGAGTCATTAGGGCAGTAACAAACAACATTCCTAATTTTCGCATTCTTTTCTCCTTAATAAAAAAGTATTTAAAGCATGTTGCTTATAATACTCCATAAAAATCCTATGTCAATTATTTTTCAAAAAAATAGATTTTTTTTTATTTTACTAATTTAAAAACTTTTTTTAACTTAATACACTTATTATCGCTCTAAAAAACTCACATTTTTGAATAAACATCCGGCAAATCATTTTCAAATAAAACAACATCTCCCACAGTCAATATCTTAGCCAATACGTTCTGAGCATCGGACAAACTATCAACTTGAAAAATATGATCAAAAGCAAAACCTTTATCCAAAAGACCGTCACGAATAGACATACTTTTCCCGCCGCCCACAAGAATTGCATAATCAATTTTTGATGCCATATAACTTCCGAAATTACGATTTTGCTCTACTTCCATATCTCCTAATTCAACAAAACCCGGGGTAACAACTATCTTTTTATTAGTTCCTATCTCATTTAACACATTAACAGCTTCAATAGCTCCGTTATAATTTGAATTGAACGCATCATCAAGAACTAAAACGCCATTACCGGAATCAATACGTTTTAATCTGTGATCCACAGCCTCAACGCTTCTCATTCCAAATTCAATTTCCTTATCACTCATTCCGTTTTTCCATGCGGCAAGAATTACGGCTAAAAGATTTAGTACATTATGTCGCCCCAATAACCCTGTTTTTATATTCAATATTCTTCCGTCTTTAAAACATGCAGAAAAAGCTAATCCATTACAATCTTGAATAATATCTTTAGCGTAAAGATATACATTTGAAAAATTTTGAGGTTCCATACTGTAAGAGTATAAAGAAAATTTATAAGATTGCTCCGCTATTCCATCACGCAACATTTTACAATCATAATTATAAATACCAAAACCAGACTCCGGAATTGCATCAAAAAGCTCAAGCTTTGTTTTTAAAATATTTTCAGGAGTACCGAATGTTTCAAGATGTTGAATACCTACAGCAGTAATAATTCCGGCTTTAGGTTGAACCAGATTACAAAGTTCTTTAATATCGCCGACATGATCTGCTCCCATTTCCGCTGTAAAATATTTATACCCATCCAACATTTCACCGTTTAACACTTTTGAAATTCCCATAGGTGTATTAAAAGAAGACGGTGTAGTTAATGTTTTGTATTTAGAATTTAAAACACTTGCCAAAAAGAATTTTGTCGAAGTTTTCCCAAAACTACCTGTTATCCCGATAGAAGAGACTTGAGACTTTTGTAATTTCACTTTAGCTTTTACAAAATAAATATAACGTACAAGTTTCTCTACCGGAGCATTAATAAGATTAGCGATTAATATAAAAATAGGAGTCAAAACACTATAAAGTAAAATAAAAGAATTATAACGGAAAAAAAACCATGAACTGAGCGAAAATCTATTCAATGGATAGATAACAGAAATAAAAGTAAGTGATAATATTATAAAAACTAAAAGCCCTAACGTAAATAAAAGGCGTTTTACTCGTGCCGTATAAACAAGTGGCTTTTTATAATTAGCTTTTTTCCCCATCCAGCCTGCGGAAAAAGGATGAATTATCTTCCAAATAAAAACTGCAACCATTATGCTTGATGTTACCCATTTATACACCACCAATTGCCCTTTACTGACAAAATAAAACATTAAAATCATCAATAACGGGATAAATAATTCGAACAGATTCCAAACCAGAACCTTTCTATATGTTGTACCTTCCAACCACGTCAACATTTTTGCATTGCTATAGCTTAACTGCTGCAATTTATGAATCAAATAAATTCCTTGAATAATAATTTTGGCAAAACATAAACCAGCCAAAAAAAACACAAACATCAATGTAAGCATATTTTCCTCAATTCAAAATAAAAGTTTTTATTATCGAAACAATTCTCATGTCTTGCAAAAAAGGATAGTGAGTTCCGTTTTCTACTATAAACATTCCGCAATCCGGCAATAAACGATTTATTTTTCTTGCCATCCAAACTGGCGTTGCCGTATCTTTTTTTCCCCAATATAAAAATACCGGTACCTTTATTCCCGGCAATAAAGATGAAAAATCTTCATTTACTTCTTTCACTAAAATATCACGCATCCCATCAGAATTTTTATAATCTTCAGACCCGAAATGCTTTTTCCATTTCTCGATTTTTTCTGCGGAATAAAAGATCTTCATAAAAAATTTAGTAAGTTTATAACACCCTACTTTCCAATGCCACACAAGTCCATGGCGATTACGCAAAACATTAGCCGACATCAAAATAAGTTTTTCTACACATTGCGGATACAAATGAGAAATTAAAAAAGCTATTTTTCCACCGAAAGAATGTCCGAACAAACTATATTTTTCTATGCCGCAACTTCTTAAAAAATCTGCAATATCTTTCGCATAATCTAAACTTCCCCAAGTTTCTATAGGACGATTACTTTTACCAAACCCTGGCAAATCAATAGAAATAATACGCAAATCGTCGGATAAAGATAAATAAATTCCCCGAAGATTTTCTTTATCACACCCCCACCCATGAAGAAAAACAATAACTTTCTTACCATAAGCTTCATTATCACAATACGAAATTACCCGACCGTCCGCTGTCAAATATTCTTTTTCAATCATAAAATATACTTTCCGATTTTCTATATAGATTCTTGATTTTCTACCGGTTGAATACCCGAAATATAGCGAGCTGCCATCAACGTATAAATCCCTGTAGTAAATACATTTATAAATACAGCGATACGTGAAAACAACGGAGCCAATCCGATAAATAATAAGTAGCTGGATTCTTCAAGATGCAATCCGGGAACTTTAAAAATCATTGCAATCAATACAAGAAAAGTAAACTCGGTACTTCCGTCCAATCTGAAAGAAAATAAAATAACTAACAAGAAAATCGCAAACTGTAATTCCAAGGTTAAAATATTTAAAGAGTACCCTACAACTATAGACATTAGTATAATTGTAGAAACAATCACTGTACCGGTTTGATTAAAAACTGTTCCCAACGGAACAAGAACATCTACAATGTCATGGTTAAGCTTTACATTGCGTTTTAAATGTAAATTCAAAGGAATAATAGTAGAAATCACATTTCCCGTAGAAGCCCCGATAAGAGCTGCCCCTAAAATATTTCGGTAATAATATGTTGGATTAATTTTGAAAAAAACATGAAAGAAAACAGAAATTATTGCAATCGTTACAATACAAACTACTAATATTGTTCGTATCGGGCGAAGAATTATTGCAATATTTGATACTTCTGAAAAGCCATAACGTGCAAATGCCGCAATAATAAAAAATGAAAATACCGGTGCAAATTCTAATATATAAAATTCTATAGTATCAAGAATTTCACCAAAAGATTTCACTATATCATAGAAGAAATCCGCTTTTTTACCAGTTTTTATTGTACCTGCAGCCAATATCAAAGACAAAACAAGCAACGGCAATAAAAAAGACGTACTCTTCGTTAAAATCGCAGCCGCATTATCCGGAAAAATATTCTGAAACAAATCAAGAAAAGTAAACAACTGCATTTTATAAGAAGAATGTTGATTAAAATCAAAAAAAGACTCTTGCGGCGAAGAGAAAATATTCATTGCAAATACAGAAATTGCCGCTGTAAAAATCAATGACGCTAGAATACATAAAAAGAAAACTATAGTCGCCTTTCTCAACTTACGTTTTTCTCGTTTTATATTAACAAAACCGACATAGAATCGTACAAATGTATGCAATACCGCAAAATACAATAATATATTCAATGATATTTTTGATAATAATAAAAACACATCCTTTATCGCAGCTTTGTCCTCCGGCAGAAATAAAGCTAACACGATTCCTGCCATCATGGCTAAAAGCATTTTTATCCAAATTTTCACACATTCCTCCATGAATTTTTATTAATTATTTTCCACAAATTACAAGCTACAAAAATTGAGCATATTAGAATTAAAATAACTTTTAAGCAAGTCTTTATAAATTAAAACTTCTTGTTTTCCATAATAATTAACTTGCCAAATCAGCCATTTATATTGATTTTTTTCTTTAGTAATGATACTTGAACCTAATATTTTTAAATTACAAAGAGGACAATATGCCAAATTATTTTCCGTCATGGCTCAAACCCGAAGTCTTTGCTGGTGTAAATTTTCCGCCGGCATTATCATTCCTGGGTGTAATTCGTTGGTACGGAGTTATGTACATCGTAGGACTTCTTATTTTTTTAGTTCTGGCACATTATCAAATTCGTTATTACAAAGACAAACTTAAAACTCTCAATGACGAAATATTAGACAATATGTTTTTTATTGGTGTAATAGGTTTAGTATTGGGAGGAAGAATTTTCTATTGTCTGGTTTATGATTGGCCGTATTTCTCAAGACATCTTAATGAAATATTAATTCCTTTTAATTCTCACGGACAATTCACAGGTTTTGCCGGCATGGCATATCATGGTGCCGTAATAGGTATTTTTGTTTCATTAGCTACTTACGCTACAATTAAAAAAATTGACTGGCGTGAAGCTATTGACGTAATATTTCCGGCAACTGCATTAGGATACGCTTTCGGACGATTAGGCAATTTTATCAACGCCGAACTTTACGGTCGAATCACTGCCAGTCCCGTAGGAATGATTTTCCCCGATGCGGAAAAACTTCCGTTAAATTTACCGGATGTACAACAAGTACTGACAAAACTTCAATGGCAAGTAAATGAAGCTACCGGAACTATCACTACTGCAACAGGTGAAATACTCAACGGACTTGTAGGGAGAATGATGTTAAATGATTCCGTTGTAACTGCCATCAATTTACCGCGTCATCCGTCACAGCTTTATGAAATATTCTTAGAAGGTATCTTATTATTCCTTGTTATGTGGTTTATCACCAGAAAATACAAACCTCTACAAGGTTATCAAGGAACTTTTTATATTTGCGGATATGCAATAGCACGCTTTATAGTAGAATTTTTCCGCCAACCTGATTATCAATTCGCAGACTTCTCATCCGGCAAATACATCGGAACCGTAGCCGGAATTTTTTCCATGGGGCAAATACTTTCAATATTAATGTTTGCCTGCGGAATTTTACTTGCAGTATTTATAAAATACCTATACAAGCCAAAAAAACTTTCTTCGATAAATAACAAACAAAATAATAAAAAGAAATAATTCAATAAAAAAAAGCAGACTGAATGATTTTTCACTTAGTCTGCTTTTCATTTTTACCAAAACAATTTTCTTAGATAAATTGTAAACTCCCATTTTAGAAATTACCACAATCCAGAAAACTAATATTTCATCCTTTATTTTTGCAAACATTTATTGTAAGTAATATTTCACTTAATAGAATTAATAAAAAAAAATGAAAGGTTTTGAGAAATGATTTTTTTATATTCCTACACTATTTTTTGTGCATTTTTTCTATTTGCCTTAGATCGAATTAATAATTTCTGTTTTATTTATAAATCTGATACAAAAAAAATTCTAAGTAATTATTTTATTTTCCAAGCTATCACGTTTTTTACTCAAATTATAGCTATCTATGTAAAGATTTCAAATCTATCAAATTACATTAGTTTTGTTTCTTTTCTCAGTCGTTTATTAGAAATCATTTCATGGGGATATGCAGCTTTTTTAATTGATTATTTCTGGCTAGAAAACCGACTGAAATTAAAAAACAAATTCTTGTGTTACTCTGTTATTATTATCCTTTTAGAATTATTTATATTTCTATCAAACAGTACCACGAAAAGTTTTTGTATACATCTACATATTGCAGAACGTATTGTTAATTTATCGGTTTTCTTGATAATCATTTCATATATGTTATTTGTCTTGAAAAAAAGACACGTCTACTACATTTGTTTGTATTCATGGATAATAATATCAACAACATTTGCAATAATTCTTGATCGACCAAGTACATACGGACAAAAAATAATTTTATTCTCACTCGGCATATTCTTATTATTGCTATTCTCAAAATTCTATATAGATAAAATATTCGATTTTCAAAAGAAATTATCTAAAAGAGACAGAGAAATAATTAACGGAGTCATAAATAATCTTTCCAATAGTGAGTTAGCCAATAAGCTAAATATTGCAGAATCTACAATCAAAAATAAATTAAATAAACTTTATAAAATATTAGGTGTAAATGACCGCCAAGAATTAATCGCTAAATATAAAAAATAAAACACATTTTGTGATTAATCATATACATAAGTGTAAATGAAACTTGACAATATCATCTGTTTTTTCTATTATTCGTAGGATATGAATGGAGGGCAAGATTATGATGGGATATTTTATAGTCGGTCTTGTTTCCATCCTTATTGGCGGACTAACCGGATTTATTATTAGAACGATAATTGGTAAAGTTGACCTTAATTCTGCAGAAAACAGAGCCAAAATTATTTTAAGAGAATCAGAATTAGAAGCTGAATCCAAGAAAAAAGAACTTTTATTGGAATCTAAAAATTCAATGATTCAAGAAAGAAATAATTTTGAACGTGAAACAAGAGAGCGGAGAGCAGAGTTACAAAAGTATGAACGCAGAGTAACTCAAAAAGAGGAACAGCTGGAAAAGAAACTTGAAGATCTTGAAAAAAAGGTCTTTAATGTCGGTGTAAAAGAAAAAGAATGTGAAGCCAAAACAAATGAAGTTTCTAAATTGATAGAGACTTGGCAACAAAATCTTGAAAAGTTAGCAGGGATGTCTTCTGAGCAAGCTAAAGAAATTCTTATCAAAGAATTAGAAGGCAAAGCAAAAGAAGATGCTCATCACCTTATCACTAAGATAGAAGAAGAAGCAAACCGAACTGCAACTAAAAAAGCAAGAGAAGTTCTTTTAACTACAATGCAACGTGTTTCTTCTGAAGTTACTTCAGAAGTTACTGTAGCAAGTGTATCACTTCCGAATGATGAAATGAAAGGTAGAATCATAGGAAGAGAAGGTAGGAACATTCGTGCATTGGAAACGCTTATCGGTGTAGATGTTATAATCGACGATACACCTGAAGCTGTAGTTATTTCCTGCTTCGACCCTGTAAGACGCGAAATTGCAAAAATTGCTCTCAGCAGACTTGTTGCAGATGGACGAATTCATCCGACCAGAATCGAAGAAGTCGTAAACAAAGTTATCAATGAAGTTAATGAAACTATTTTTGATGAAGGTGAAAAAACTACAATGTCATTAGGCATTCACGGTTTACCTTTAGACGGAATGGTTGCATTAGGACGACTTTATTATCGTTCTAGTTACGGACAAAATGTTCTTTATCATTCTATTGAAGTTGCTAAAATTGCCGGTATTTTGGCAGCAGAATTGGGATGTGATGTAACTTTGGCAAAAAGAGCCGGGTTGCTTCACGATATTGGAAAAGGTGCCACAACGGATGGAGAAAGTAGTCATACGGAAGCTGGTTACGAAATGGCTAAGAAATTTGGAGAATCTGAAAAAGTTCTTAATGCTATTTTAAGTCACCACGGTGATGTAGAGCCTACTTGTATGGAGTCGGTTATAGTACAGATTGCAGACGCAATCAGTGCCAGCCGTCCGGGAGCAAGACGAGAAAGTATTGAAGGTTATATTAAACGTCTGGAAAGTTTGGAAAAATTGGCAGAAAGTTTTGAAGGCGTAGAAAAAGCTTATGCTATCCAAGCAGGACGTGAAGTCAGAGTTGTTTTAAACAACATAAAAACTGATGAAAAAACAGCAGCAGAAATTGCTAAGGAAATTGCAAAGAAAATTGAAGCTGAGCTTCGTTATCCAGGAAAAATAAAAGTTACTGCGATAAGAGAAACCAGATTTATAGAATATGCAAGATAAACTTTCATATATTTGTTTGTAAGTTTCAAAAAGCCATATACAAAAAAATGTATATGGCTTTTTTTTATTTTATTTTTCCCAAAAATCCTTGATTTTGCCGGATAAATCTAAACGCCGTTTAGATGTGTTGTAAAAATTTAAAAATCGGCTTTTAAATTTTTTAAAAACCGCCAACCACCGCCAACTCTCTATCGTAACATACTGTAAAACCGTCAATGGCGAGTTAAGACAAGTTAAAAGGTGAAAAAGGCAAATTAAGACGAATTAGCAAAGAAAATATTTTATCATTGGCAAAAAAGGTAAATCGGAGTTATACTCTGAAAGCAAAAGGGAATTATGGCTAGAAAATACAAAACGAAAGAAGAAGTTTTACTGCGTGATGTAAAAACAAATGAAATTAAGACTTATAAAGAATGGGCAGAGTCTACTATTGTAGGAAAAAATGAAAAATTTACTGATTCAAGGGATAAGATAGAGTTTTCTATAATGTTAGAAAAATTAATTCCTATATATGATTAAAAAACAATAAAAAAAGGCAGTTTATAGCAGCCTTTTTTTGTTATTCCGCACTTAGTACAAAGTTTTTCAAATTGTCTAAAAATAATACGTTATCAATTCGGGTTGCAAGTATATTCTTTGCCATGTCGAAATAATTATCACAATTTATTTTATTTCTCTGCGGGTCAATGAAATGCGTTTTACCGTCTATTTGTTCTGCAATAAAAACGTGGGATTTTTTAGGATTGCTTTTCCATGTAACAAGAATTTCCATTCTTGCTCCGTCGCCGAATTCTTTCATTTCTTTTTCGATTTTTTCTTTTGTGTAGCCGGCAAATTTCAAATTCTGGAATCCTAATAAAACATCTTTTCCCGGTATTGTTTCCCCGGGTATTGCTATAACATCGAGTCCACAGCGTCTGGCTTCGTAGGCATAAACTACTGAATAGCAATTTGTGTCTGTACCGGATATCAATAAAAAGTCAGGATTTACCGCAATTAAATCATCTTCAATCGTGTGTTTGCCTTGAATCAACGGCAGATTAAGTTCTACCATATTAAAATTAAGCCTTAAATCGCCGGCGATTATTGAATTGTACTTTCTTAAATCCGGTTTGTAGTCTTTAATGCCGGGATTGTAATTCCATCCGGCTTCGGGTGCTGCAGTTTTGCCCGTTTTCGGGTCTCTGTAACCTGTGACGATTTGGGCGTTTTTTTCATCTAATCGCCTTTTAAATAGCTAAGGAAATATTCTCTGATAATTATTTGAATAAATTAATAATATTGATAATGCCAAGACATAAAAAAAGCGGAGGTCCAAACGAACATCCGCTTTCCAAACAAAAAAATACAAATTATCTCTTTGAGAACTGGAATCTTTTTCTTGCTTTTTTCTGACCGAATTTCTTTCTTTCTACCATTCTTGGGTCACGAGTCAAAAGTTTCAAACTTTTCAATGGCTTATGGTTATTTGTACTGTCAATTAAATCTAAAGCCCTTGCAATTGCATGACGAATAGCTCCGGCTTGTCCGCTTAATCCACCACCATAAACGTTTATAGAAATATCATACTGATCCATGCTGTTTGTTACAACTAAAGGTTGTTTTACAATCATGTCATAAGTTCCTACAGGAAAAAATTCAGCAAGAGTCTTTCCGTTTACTTTAATTTCTCCCTTACCTTTTACCACTACAGCTCTGGCTACTGAAGTTTTTCTTCTACCTGTAGCAAAATATTTATTACCAATTTTTTTTGCAATACCCATTCAACGTCTCCTTATTATTTGATTTTAAGTTCTTCAGGTTTCTGAGAAACTTGTTTATAATCAGCACCAGCATAAACTCTTACATTTCTGAACAATTCACGTCCTAAAGGTCCGTGCGGAAGCATACCTTTAATAGCTTGTTCCATAGGGAAAGTAGGTTTCTTTTCCATTACTTTATCATAAGAATTTTCTGTAAGTCCGCCCGGGTATCCAGAGTGTCTGTAGTACATTTTATCTGAACCTTTATTTCCAGTCATTACAGCTTTTTCAGCATTAATAATAATTACGTTATCACCAGTATCAAGATGCGGTGTATAAATAGCTTTATGTTTTCCTCTTAAAATATAAGCTGCTTTTTCAGCTACACGTCCAAGAGAAACACCTGTAGCATCAATAAGATACCATTTTTTCTGAATATCTTTTTTTGTAACATTGTAAGTTTTAAACTGATTCATTTTAACTCCTGTTATTTTTGAAAATCCAATAAAATGTAACGGGATTACCGGAATTTCACAAAGTTTTCACGGCTGGTTGGCACCGAAAAACTGTTGGCAAACTACCACAATTTTTAATTGTTAGCAAGTTTATTTTCGTACAAAGACACTATTGATTAAATTTTTTCTTGCTCAATTTTCATAAAAAATTCCTTTCAATAATTCTCCAATTTCACCGAATAAAAAATTTCCTTTTTTACACAAATCTGCCGATTTTATGTGTGATTTTTCTATAAAAAACAAAGTCGGAATATTCATATTTTAAGATATTATATATGAATATTCAGATAAAAGTGAGGTTAGGATAATGAACAAGCTAAATTTTATAATACTGATGGTTTCTTTTTGCAGTGTACTCTTATTCGGGAATGAAACTCAGCAAAAAGAAAACACATCTTCAACATGGGTTCAAAGTATGCGAGTTGCAAGAAAATCTCTGATAGATTCAAATAAAATTCAAGAACTGGAACGAATGGATAAAGATATTCTTTTAAAAATGAAAGAAAAAGATATTTCTGACAGTGAAAAAGATGCATGCAGATTAATTAATTACATAATAGTCTCAAGAAATTATTATTCTACTAATAACATAGCTCTCGGGCTGGAACTGCTTTATTCCAAATTTTCAGATAAAAATTATTTTTTAGATACGGTTTTTGATATAGCCAATTATGACTTTATGAAAAATCATTTAATTTTATCCACTGTACTCAACGGCTTCAAAAAATGTATTGGCACAAATGAAGATAAACTTTTTAAAAGCTACAAAATGATTGCTCCCAATTTTATACATTACATTTATGACCTATCAGAAATCGGCTCAATACCAGTTATAACTTCCCTTATACAATTTTTGAATAGCTATTTTATTTTAGTAGAAGATGGAAAATTAACCGGTCATTACAATGCCGAAGCAGAAGACACTTTCGGAAAATTGCAATCAGCATTACGAGGTGATTTAAAAAAATATAAAGGCGGAGTCGAATTACAAAAGAATTATAATTTCTACGTCAACAATCGCCGTGAACGTGGAGCATACTAATAAATAAGGAAATATATATGAATAAAGCTGAGAAAATTCTGAAACAATATAAAAATATAACATTAATCCAATATCTGGAACAAATTCTTGACTGGGACAGTGAAGTAAATTTACCGTCAGGCGGTTATGAATATCGTGCAGAACAAGCTGCTTGGTTGGCAAGTGTAGTTCACCAAAAACTCACAGATCCGGAATTTGTCAATGATGTATTAAGCTTTATTCCCGATAATAATGGATTGCAAAAGGATGAAATCGCATTTATTAAACGAGTTGTAGAACTTGAACAAAAAATTCCCGAAAGACTCAGAGAAGAACAAGCCAGACTTTCAGCAAAAGCCGGCGGTATTTGGGAAGAAGCTAAAAAATCAGGCGATGATTCTGATTTCATTCAAATACTAAATCAAATGATAAAATTAGAACGTGAATATTGTGATTGCAAAGGTTTTGAAAATGACGCTTACGATGCATTGCTTGATGATTACGACAGGAATCTTTCATATTCATCTGTAGAAAATCTTTTTAACGATCTTATTCCGCAGCTGCAAGAACTCTTAGCCCATGCAAAAGAAGATAAAGGTGAGCTTCGTTTTTTTGCCGATAAGTCAAAACAGGAAAAACTAAGCAACATCATTATCCAAGAAATTGGTCTCGACCCGACACGTTCACGTTTGGATGTATCCACTCACCCATTTACTGCTACACTCGGAGTCGGAGATGTTAGAATCACCACAAATTATGATGAAAACAATTTCACGTCTTCAATGTTTAGCACGTTACACGAAGGCGGTCATGCACTTTACGAATTAGAAACACAAAATATATTCGGCGATTCCCCTTGTGCATCAATTGTCTCGCTTGCACAACACGAATCTCAATCTCGTTTTTTTGAAAATATTATAGGACGAAGTAAAGCTTTTTGTGAATATATTTTCCCTCAATTAAGTAAAATCATCTTACCGGAAAATATCACTGCCGAAACTTTTCATCGTTGCGTAAACAGCGTTTCATATACTCCGATTCGTGTTGATTCAGACGAGCTTTATTACAATCTTCACATCGCATTACGTACAAAATTAGAGCATGAATTAATCAACGGCAATTTGCAGGCCTCTGATTTAAATGAAGCATGGAATCAAGAATTCGAGCGTTTATTCAACAAAAAACTGCAATCAAAAAAAGACGGCTACCTGCAAGACGTTCACTGGTCTAGCGGACTGTTCGGTTATTTCCCGACATATACAATAGGAAATCTTATTGCTGCACAAGTTGCACAAAAATTAAATAATGATACTGCAATTTTTTCAGGTAAATTTGACAAAGACAGTATTCCTACAATAAAAACTTGGTTGCGTAAAAATTTCTATATTCACGGTAATAAATATTGTACTGAAGATTTCGTAAAAAAAGTTACCGGCGAAGCTCTAAACGCCAAACCTTTAATCGAAGACTTGAAAAAACGTTATTACTAAGGAAAAACAACTAATGCAAATTATCGCAGATACTCATTTACATTCAAATTTTTCTTCCGACGGAAAAAATTCTATAACCGAAATGGCATTATCAGCAATTGAAAAAGGACTAAAAATATTGACATTTACCGACCACGTAGATATCGATTATCCGCTTCATCCTGATCCTAAAACAGGTAAAGTAGAAATTTTTAATAAATTAAATGCAAATGAATACCGCAATGCATTAGAAAATCTGCAACAAGAAATGAATAATAAATTGCAAATTTTAATCGGTGTTGAAACCGGATTGCAACCGAATAATTCCATTCATTCAAGAACCAAAGATTTTACCGATACTCTTAATCCTGATTTTATAATCGCCAGTACACATTGTGCCTGCGGGCAAGTTTTAGCTCCTTACGATTTTTTTAAAGACAAAACGCAAAATGATGCATATCAAAAATATTTAGAAGATGTTCTTGCCAATCTTTCAATGACCGATAATTACGACACAGCCGCACATTTGGACTTTATAGAACGTTATTATCCTACAAAAAACGTTGAAGAAAAATTATTAAAATATAACCAATTTGCAGATATTATCGATGAGATTTTATTAACATTGATTCGTAAAGACAAAGCTTTAGAAATAAATACAGCCGGCATTCGTTACGGTTTGGGAGTTCCTCATCCGTCTATAGAAATTCTCTCTCGTTACAAAGAGCTCGGCGGAAAACTCATTACGATAGGAAGTGATGCCCATCGAGCGTGCGATATAGCAGCCGATTTTGAAATTGCAATTTTATATATGCAAAAAGCCGGATTTGATTCGTATTGTGTCTTCAAAAAAAGACAACCGGAATTAATTCCGTTAAAAAAATAATCACAAACAAATTAATTTACTTTTATATTCTTCTACAAGTTTTTCTTTAGGCCAATAAGCCTGATTCGCCGGACTTGTAGAAGGTAAATAATCAAACGGAATATTATACAATTTTGCACAGAGCTTCCGGTAAAGAGAAAATGCAGCTTTTCCGGTACAAAAAATTCGGCGAATTTTTGAACTGTTAATAATTTCACTGAAATCATTAGGTACGGCATTTTTTATAGAAGAATCTTCGGCTCCTTTTATTTCACACGTCGAAAGTACATCCCACAATGCAATTTTATGTCGCAAAAGAAATTCTTTCCGTTCCTTTATAGCCCTGTCCGGCTCATCGGAATTATTTTTATAAATAAATGTCTCGTTGAAAATTTCTGACAGCACTGGCCAAAAACGATTTTGCGGATGCATATAGAAAAAACCAGCATTGCGTGAAGCCGGAGAAGGCATTGTTCCCAATATTAAAATTGTGCTTTCACTATTCCAAACAGGATTTATTTCATGAACAACTTGCATTCTTCCTCTTACAATCTATTATTTTTCAAAAAAGTTCACTCTCAAAATTTTCCGGTAATTGATATTCCATTTGAGTTGCAATTTTGTACATTATGTCTTTATTATAAAGTATCCCGCAAAGGAATAAACCTAAATCAATGCCGGCAGTGACACCTTCTGCAGTAATAACATTTCCGTCAACCATAACACGCTTATCTACAACTTCACAGCCATAATCTGTCATACAAGAGAAAATCTTTTTATTTGCTGCAACTTTTTTGTTTTTAAGAAATCCCGCCACTCCCAAAAGTAAAGAACCACTGCATACAGAAACTAATTGAGCTTCTGGATTAACAGTTTTTATATAGGAAATAAAATGTTCATCATTCATTAAGCGTCTGATTCCCAGTCCGCCAGGAATTATTACCATGTCATAATTTTTTAAACTATATCCTACCTTTTCAATATTAAAAGCTATTTTCCCGGTAGAATCTTTTATTGTATGTTCTAATCCGCAAATATCAATAAAAAGATCTTTGTCAAAAGACATTGATTTAACACGAGACAACGAATCATAAACTCCGATAAAATCTAAAGCCGTAACTCCGTCATAAATTACAAATGCAATCTTCATAAAATTACCCGATATTATTTTTTTTCATTAGGATTACATCTTGTATAGTTTGTAACCACACTAAATGAACCATCATCATTTTTTATCCCAGTAGCCAAAACTTTTATCCACACATATCGACCGTCTTTTCTTTTTGCACGGTAAACATAGGAAACCGATTCATGAAAATTATCAGAAAGAATATGACGCATTCTCAACAAAAATCCCGGTAAATCTACAGGATGAATAACAGCTGATGTTTCCTTTTCCGTCCATGAAAGAACTTCTTCTTTTGAAAAACCTGATAAATCGGCAAATGCCTGATTAGTTTTTACAACACTCATTTTTATAGCTGATAAAACTTTATTAGGTCGCTTGTTTATTTTCAATAAACACATACCTATAGGTGAATTATCTATAATCATATTCATTTCAGATTTGAACTTTATCAACTCTGTTTCTGAACTTTTTTCCAACGTAATATTATCTGCCAAAATATACAAAGTAAATCTTTGACCGGTAGAACTGATTTTCCAAATATGAAACTTTGCCCAAATGATTTCATTAATTTTACGATGATGATATTTGAATACACATTGAGTCTCATTAGAAGTCGACATTGCATATTCTATCGCTGCTCTGAATTGCAACATATCACCGGCATCAAAATGGTCAAAAAAGCTCTTTTTAAATTCTCTATACGGTGTTTCGTCAAAACCGAATAAGCTTAAAAATTTATCATTCACTCTGATAAAAGAAACACTGTCGTGAATACATTCAATAATTGCCGCAGCTCCGGAATAATTGGTAAACATAATAGTTTCACTTGATTCAGGATTATACAAATTATTAATATTTAGATTACCGACAAAATGTTCTTTTTTAGGAACAACTTCTTTTATCGAAGCCTCTACAAGATTTTCAAACTGAATCTGCGGCATTGGTTTGGCATACAAGAATCCTTGAACTACATCGCAGCCTATACTTTTTAAATAATCGGCTTGCGACACAGTTTCGACACCTTCGGCAACTGTAGACAATTCCAAATCTTGTGCCATCCGGACAAGGGAACTAATGATATTTCCGCCCTTATCCATATTTGTATTACCACGTAAAAATCCCATATCCAGTTTCAAAATATCAATCGGCATATTTTTTAACGTATTCAATGATGAATAACCACTTCCGAAATCATCCATCGCAATGATAAATCCAAGATTACGAATCTCGTTAATTCGCCTGATAAGTTGAACTTGGTCATTAATATAAGCACTTTCGGTTATTTCAAAATGCAACAAATGTGTAGGGATATCATATTTTTCTTTCAGACTTGCTATAACATCAATAATTTCATCAGTTTCGAGACTTATACGTGAAATATTCACCGAAATAGGAACCGGTTCCTCGCCTACTTCAATCCAATGTTTTATAGTCTCAAAAGATTTTCGCCAAATATATTGGTCTAATTCTTTTATAAAACCATTTTTTTCAAATATAGGGACAAACACTCCCGGCGAAATTATTGTTCCGTCAGCTTGAATCCATCGACACAAAACTTCGGCACCAACCATTGCTCCGGAAGAATGATTATATTGCGGTTGAAAATATAAGTTAAATTCTTCATTTTCCAATGCTTTACGCATTTGTGAAGTAATCGACGCCTCTAACAAAAGTTTTTCTCGCATTTCATTATTGTAAAAACAATAAGTATTAAAACTTTTATCGTTAGTTTTATTCATCGCAAAAGAGGCAAAATTTATAATACGATCAATCGATTCATTATTATACCCAAGATTACACATTCCAAATCGCATTGTTACCGGGAAATCCACTCCCAAATGAGAACAATCAAAATTTGTATTCTTAAATAACTCATTTAAAGTTCCTTCCGTCGACGGTATACACAATGCAAAAGAACCGCCACTGAATCTGGCACAAGTACCTTGTTTTCCGACAATCATCTGAATTGCCAATGCTAAATGCGAAAGTACTTCATTACCTACTTCATAGCTGTACAAATCGTTTATTATATTGAACTTATTAACATCACCGATACAAATAACAAATTGAGTCTGCGGATTTTTTTCTTGTAAAGAAGCAACATTCTTTTTAAATGTTGTGATGTTAGGTAATCCGGTTTGTATATCTGTGTTATATCTGATTTCAAGCTCGTCATTCACATAATGAATACAGCTTTCCATTTTTGCATAACCACACGCTATAGCTTTAATCAATTCATAACAAGTTTTATATCCGCATGCATTACAATTTAAAGAGCGTTTTTCTTGTGTGTCTTTATGCATTAAAACAAAAATTTTATCTGTTACATCTTGCGGAATCCTATATTGTTGCTGATAACGGTCTTCAAATTCTCTATTGAAATCCTTGTAATTTAAATCCGAAAACAAATTGTTCAAATATTCAAATCGATCTTCTACATTCTTATATTCTTCCAATTCGGCAAAAGCTTGTTGGCGTTTTTTCAAATATTCCAAAATAATATTATAAGAATTACTGCCTTTTTTTTCTATTCCGCCTCCGGCAACACAACCGTCTTTACAATTTAAGAAATCGACAAATAGCGGCTGAATAAAATTAGGATCATCTTTTCTTGAATGAAAATGTCGAATATTTCTGATAGCTTCATTTAATCCTTCATAACCGACAATCATCTCACTCGGCGGAAAAAATAAACTAATCATTTCCTTAAAAGTTCCTTTAATCGAAAAAACATTCCCCAAACCGGAAGTAGTCAAATCACTTTCTGCATGGTAATTATCAAGCGGAATATTATCAAAATGTTTCATTAAGTTTTGGAAAGTAACATTGTAATTAATATTATTATCAGTATTTACAGACTTCAACTCATCATCTTTAGCAATACACGGACTGATTAAAGCAATTGTAGATGTATCACCAAGATATTTATGAGCATATATTGCAGTACAAATTGCCGGTGATTGAATCGGAATAATATGTTCGATCAATTCCGGATCGTATTTTTCTACATAATTAATTAATACCGAACATGTATTGGCAATATATTTTTTTACACCTCTAGAATTTGCATTATTACGGATAAAATTTACATTAGCCCACAAAGCTATTTCTGCACCGTAAGCTAAATCATAAATTTTATAAACTCCCAAAGAACGTAAATAGCCAAGAATTTCGTATGCTTTCTGAGCATATATAAGATAGAAAGACGGATCGATTATAATTGAAATTCTTTTGCCAGCGGCTAAATCAGCAAAAAAAGTTTCAGTATCATCAAAAAACTCTCTTGCCTGACGATTACATGTCACAAGACAATTTCCACAATGAATACATTTCTCTGAAGATACATTAATTCTATGTTTTCCATTTTTAATAAATGAAACATTTGCACCGGTTATAGGACAAGTAACTATACATTTATTACAACTGATACATTTATCATTTGTAAAAACCAATCCTTTATTAAATCGTACCATATTCTCTCCCCGTACTTTCTTATTCAAAAACAACAAGCACTAAAGTCTGGTTTAATTGAGTAAAATTTATTTGTTCCCCAAATCCGGAAATACCAATAAAATCTCCGTAATCTGATTTTAAATTTTGAACAAAAGCATCAAAAACTTTGTTTTTTTCAAATAATTTTGAACGGTTAAAACAATTAATTGCGATTGTAAATGCTGGTTTTTCAATAACACTTTTTATTGCTTTTACCGTTCTTTTACGCACAATTTCAAAATCATTAAGTTCCATCATGCAAAGTCTCGTGTAATTATAAATTCGCACATAAAAACTTAAGCTTCCGTCATCTAAAATTTTATCACAATCCGTAATATAAACTTGCCCGTCTTGAATTCTTCCGAGCGGATGATAGAGTATATAATCCGACAACTCTTCTTTTTTTATGCCTAAAGTTTTCGAAATAACTTCGGTAATAGGTTTTTTATCCAATTCATAAACCGTAAGTTCGTCTCGATTTACATCTGTTACCGTGAAAAAATGTTTTGTAGGTTGATAAATGTTTTCTTTATAAAGAAAGACCTTTCCTCGCAAATTACGCAATATAAGAAAAACACACGCATTATCAAAAATCTTTCCGTTGAGCGAAACCAAAGTTTGTGCAGCATTGTCTCCACAACCTGCATTTCCACCGACTACGGGTATATTAATAGGTTTCAAAATACTGGCAAAAGTATCAAGAACTAATTCTTCACTTTTTCCTCGAGCTGTAGAAAATTCCAAACAAATTGCATTTTCTGTAGAAGAAATCGATTTAACTGCATTTTTTATACTTTGTACGTATTTCATAGGATAACGATTAATTTCTTTTAAAACACCAAACGAACATTCAATATCGGAAATTAATGATAATGATGTAAGTGAGCGATGAGCATACCCGAGTGATGAAAATCCTACATAAGTAGTAGCTCCGATAATTGTAGAATTAGGAAATCTTTTTTTAAATTGTATTGAATACCATTCAAAATTTTCATAATCAGAAAAGAATACAATTGCTACCGGTTGTTTTGCCCCGGCCTTTTTCAAGATTTGTACACAATTTTCTTCAAAAGCCGTTTCCTTATCTTCTTCTGTACTAAATCCAACAACATATCTTTCCATTTTACATTACCCCGTTTACATAATAAAAACAACTTCTGATTGTTATAATAATTATGTAATAAAAAAATCACAAATAGAATATTATTTTATAACCTTATTCATTTGTCAGAAATGACTCAATTTTAACATGAAAATAATCTTTTATATCTGTATATGTATAAAAAAACGATTTTTCAAAAAAATATGCAGAAAATTTAAAAAAAATAAGTACAAGAACTGTACATTCTCGTATTATTCGTAAAAAGGATAAAGCCATTCACTTTATACAAAACTTTTTGTTTAAATAAAAAAAGTAACTTACGTTTATATAAATAACAGCACAGTGTCACGCAAGGCAACGTCTGTGCTGTCATTAAAAAATTACTCTGTTATCTCGTTGCCGTTTTCGTCCGGTTCAACTTCTGTTAATTCGCTGATTTACCAATGTAAAATAAACAAGTCCCAATTGTTCACAAGCTTTCTGTGTTCCGATTTCATCTGATAATTTTATAGCTCTTTGCTGTATGTCATTTTTTCACATCATTTTATTTTCGGGTATTTTGCGACTGTACTTTTATGATAACCTTTCAACGAACTCACCACTGTTCCCTGAACAACAAAAACGCTTCAATGTCGGCTTTCGCTCGGTATTTAACTGACGTTAAATACTCTGTTCGTTTGCGTTGCAAACTCACCGTGGCTATGCCGGCAAAAGGAACTTTAAACCCACCGTAGGCATAAAAAAAGGAGCGGAAAAAACTTTCAATTGAAAAGTATCATGTCTTCCTTTTTTGCTTTTTTTACATCCAATTTCCTCATTTTTACCGGTAAAACAACACTGAACTGTACGGTCTGAAACGTCATTTAAATGGCGATTCAGAAATAAATTGCAACTTTTTTTCCGAAACGTGCAATAAAAAAGAAAAAAACTTGTTTATATATAATGGAAATATTGTTTTTTTGCAGACAGCAAAGCTGTCTTGGAATAACAGAAGTTTCCTAATCTATATTTAACAGGAAAGTTTATGACACAAGAGAAAACAAATCGTAACTACAAAGATTCGGTCTTTGTCGATTTATTCGCACACGACATTACAGCGAAAGAGAATTTTATTTCGCTCTACAACGCCTTACACGGGACGAATCTCGACACAAAGACAACGGACGTTCAGCCGGTAATGCTGGAGCGTGTACTTTACATGAAATATTACAATGATATTGCCATGTTGATTGACGGGAAAATCGTCATTCTGATTGAACATCAATCGACTATCAATAAGAATATGCCGTTTCGTTTTCTGGAATACATTGCGAGGATTTACGAGAAAATCACAACAAAAGACGAAAAATTCGGGCGTAAACTCGTGAGGCTTCCCGTTCCGGAGTTCTATGTTTTTTATAACGGTAAAGACGATTATCCGACTGAAAGTGTGATGAAACTGTCCGACGCTTTTATACAACTTGACAGCGACAGCGAATTGAAAAATCAGTTTGAAAATGCGAACTATCCGCTTGAAATATCCGTAAAAGTAGTTAATATTAACGTAGATAAGGAAAATCCTATTTTAAAGCGTTGCGAAGCATTGAAAGAATATTCAGAATTTATTGAACAAGTGCGTTCTAATATTGAAAATGATGTTCACGAGCCGTTTACAACAGCGATAAAAGAGGCAATCAAGAAAGGTTTTCTCTCTGATTATTTAAACCGAAAATCTACGGAGGTACAAAATATGTTACTGGCAGAATATGATTATGACACAGACATTGCAGTTCAACGAAAAGAAGCACGTGAAGAAGGCATAAAATACGGCATCGCAATCGGTGAAAAACGCGGTCGCAACGAAGGTATTTCTATCGGATTGTCACAAGGAATTACTCAAGGTGTACATCAAAAAGCTGTTGAAACTGCAAAAACTTTATTAACCTTTGGTGATTCGATTGAAAAAGTGTCAAAAGTTACCGGACTGTCAGTTGAGGAAATAGAAAAACTTTCTGACTCTTTAAACTAAGCTTTAACTTTATTATAAACAAAATGAGAATGAACTCACCGAAAGGAGCGTCCTTTTCTCTTGGGAGTTATAGAGGGTATTCTCTTTTCATCGCAAAAAAGAGAATACCCTCTAACTTCTACCAACTTTGAACCAAAGTTTCATTTTAACGCCGGCTATTGCCACACGGATTGCTTCGGTCTTTCCTAATCGGAAAGACTTCGTTCGCATGTTCCATGCTCACCGTGGATTCGAAATGTCTAACGACATTTCATAAAGTGAAAAAGTGAGAATGAACCACCAAATGTCAGAGCTTGCCAAGGAATGGGGAGGTCATAGGAGGGGAAAACCAGCGGCCTGTAAAGAGCCGGTGTTCCCCTCCTAAAGATTTACACGTTTTGAACCCAAAACGATTCCCAAATGCAAGCTCTGCTTGCAAAATGTATCTTAAACCCAAGTAGGTTTATAAAAGCTTTGAAGCAAAGTTGCATTTTAATGCAGGCTCAGCCTGCAAAAGAAACCTTGAACCTTGCAAAGGTTCATAAAAAAAGGAGCGAAAAACTTTCGCCCCTCTCATTTAAACTCTACTTTTTATACCAATACTTATCATAATAAGAAATTGTCAAATAAATTGCATTCTGTGCCGTGTCTGTCACATCAACAGCTGTACCGTCTGTATAATTACTGTCACTTGTGTAATACCAATCATTTGTATCTGTAAATGTTACGCTTGCTAAATTCTCGCAATTATAGAACGCATAGTAACCGATAGTAATTACACTGTCCGGGATTGTTACGTTTGTTAAACTACTGCAATTCTTGAACGCAAAACCACCGATAGATGTCACATTGGCAGGAATTGTTACACTTATTAAGCTACTGCAACCAAAGAACGCACCTTCATCGATAAAAGTTACATCAG
>JAGANG010000003.1 GCA_017624275.1 Spirochaetales bacterium
GATTTGTATTTTAATTTGCCGACTTTAATGTGCAGAAGCGTCTCAATGACTTCCCGGCAAATCTCCTCGTTCTGCATAACCTTACAAAATGCAAAATTGTTTGTGAAACTGATATCTTCGTATTTTTCAAAATACATCATTTCTCATTCCTCAAAATATAATTTAGGAAGCGTTATTCTTACCAAGCAGAACAATTACTTCCACAAATTTTAATGCATTTTTTTTCATAAATGCTTACAAGTTTTGGAAAAAAAGTTGAAGTTTTTTTATTTCTCACTGTAAAATTTGGTTTAAACGGTGTTTGAGACCATGCAATTCGGCATTATTTTACTGTGAAAAATGGGAAAATCGGAGACAAAAAAGAGAGAAAGACAACATACAGACTTATAAGTTTGAAATAATCATTTCGAGTTTGTCTCTTTTTTTGTTTGCAACTGACGACAGACCTCTATCCCAAAACAGAATCAAGGCCTGTCGTCCGTGAAGGAAAATTAAATAATTACAAAGTCGATATGTAAATGCTTGCAAATGAACTGTAAGTTTAGTGTTCACATTTTAAAACACTTCTTGACACTTAACTTCTTTTTTTTTAAAGTCGCTTTAAAATTCTACTTTTTACAGGAGTTATGCCCATGGCATTAAGCAACGATATACAACAAAAAATTGAAGAATGGACAAAAGAACCTTACGGTACGGATTGTATCCGTGAGATTCAAGATTTAGTAAATTCCGGCAATGAAGCAGAATTAAATGAACGTTTCGGTGCTGATTTGGAATTTGGTACCGGCGGTTTACGTGGTATTATTCGTTTCGGTACAAACGGAATGAACCGTTACAACGTATCAAAAGCAACACAAGGACTTGCTAATTATATAAAAATGCAAAATATTGAAAATCCGAAAGCAGTTGTTGCATGTGATTCTCGTAATTTTTCAAAAGAATTCGCTCAGGAAACAGCAACAATTTTTGCATCTAACGGAATCAAGACTTACCTTTTCTCAAGTCTTCGCCCTACTCCGGAATTAAGTTTTGCAATTCGTTATCTCGGATGTGCTACAGGAGTTGTAGTTACTGCCAGCCACAATCCTAAAGAATACAACGGTTACAAAGCTTACTGGTCTGACGGTGCTCAGATGGTTAGTCCTCACGATAAAAACGTAATTGCAGAAGTAAACAAAATTAAAAGTCTTAACGATGTAAAATCTGAAAACTTTTATGATTTAGTTGCTGACGGCAGAATCGAAATCATCGACAAAGATGTAGACAATGCATTCTTGGATGAAATTTTCAAACAGAACATCAATAATGTTGCCGGAAGCAATGTAAAAATCGTTTATACTCCGCTTCACGGAACAGGTGCTACTTTAGCTCCTCAAGTATTCGACAGATTAGGTTTGAAAAATGTTCTTTATGTAAAAGAACAAATGATTGCTGACGGAAACTTCCCTACAGTTATCAAACCAAATCCTGAAGAACAAGAAGCTCTTACTCGCGGTATCAATTTGGCAAAAAAAGAAAATGCCGATATCGTAATTGCAACTGACCCTGACGCAGACAGAATGGGAATCGCCGTAAGAGAGAAAAACGGTGAATTTACTATCGTTTCAGGAAATCACATCGGTGCTATCATCGAATACTATGTTTTATCAGCAATGAAAAACAACGGTAAATTACCGGCAAACGGTGCTGTAGTAAAAACTATCGTTACTACAAACTTACAAGACAAAATCGCTGAATCTTTCGGCTTGAAAGTGTTCAACGTATTGACAGGATTTAAATTCATCGGTCAAAAAATCAGAGAATTCGAAGCTGACAAAAACTATACTTATGTTTGCGGAGGCGAAGAAAGTTACGGTTTCTTGGTAGGAACTCACGCAAGAGATAAAGATGCAATGGTTGCTACAATGTTGATTGCTGAATGTTGTGCCGTATTACAAAAAGAAGGTCGCAACATGAGCGATTATTTAAATGAAATTCTTGAAAAATACGGTTACTATTCTGACAGTTCAAAATCTATCGAAATCCAAGGTTTGAAAGGAAAAGAAGTAATCGGAAAGATTATGGCTCACTACAGAACAAATCCAAAAACTGAATTTGCCGGTGTAAAAGTCGTAAAAGCTTTAGACTTCTTGCCGGGCGATACAATTGCCGACGCAGAAGGCAGCCCTTACAAATTGCCGTCATCTAATGTTATTCAATACCACTTAGAAGACGGAACTAAGATTTCATTAAGACCGTCAGGAACTGAGCCTAAAATCAAATTCTACTTCTCAGGTTCTGCTGCTTCAAAAGAAGAAGTAAATGCAAAACTTGCAAACTATCAAAAAGATTTAGTAGACGAAGTAGAAAAACTAAAAGCAGAATTTGGTGCGTAACCTTAAATAAAAAAAGCAGCTTTTCACAAAGCTGCTTTTTTTATTTGTAATAAACTAATCTTATCTGTACAAACTTTTCCCTGTTTCAATATTACTTCTAAGGTTTATCCGGAAGTTGTAATCTTAAGTCAAAATAAAACGGATGATACCAACGCTTTCTTTTATTAAAAGACGGATCTACAGTCAATTCGCCTATTTGCAAGTCGGTCATTTTCCCGGAAAGCACCATAACGTCTTCTTTCGTTACAATGGTAAACTTCACTCTCTTTTGGGTTATTTTTTTATTACATCGTATAGAAACCGGTAAAATAAATTCGCCGGTTTGAGCGTACGGAATATCAAGAATCGTAAATACCAAATTAGAATTAATAAGTTGATGAGAATTAGTATCTTCCAATTTCGGAGGGTTTAATAAATGATTTTTTGATATTAATAATTCCAGAGCAAATTTATTTTTGTATCTGGTTGTATAAGATTCATATTTTTTACCGACCGGAAAGAAAAATACAAACATTCGGTTGTAAATATTACTTCCGTTTATTAACCTTACCTGACCGGCTCCAAAGGACGGCAATTCGATAAAAATAAATGTAATCAGGAAAACAAATAATGTTTTTATTCTCATAACTTTGCCCTTTTATCATAAACAAGAAAATAAATCAATTTTCACTTATATCAAATTGATTCAACGTTTCTTCATTAATAGTTGGAATTTCTACAGAAGTTCCTGATAAATAATTTAATTTACTTTTAGCCGAAAAGCAAAATTCTAATCTATATGCAAACAGTTGTTGTATTTTCGTTTTAAATTTTCTGTTTACTACCGTATTTCCGTATTTTCCGTCACCTAAAATCGGATAGCCTGCGTATGACAATTGTGCTCTTATCTGGTGCATTCTTCCGGTAGATATTGCAACATCCAACAAAGACAACTTTTTATTCGTTGCCAAAACTTCGTACGTTGTAATTGCCGTCAAGTCACCTTTTTCACGTGTTGCATGTACAAAAACTTGTGACAGTCGGCTGTTTTTTGATAAATAATTTGTCAGTGTCGCTTTAGGAGGTTTAGGCTCTCCGTAAACAATGCAACGATAAAATTTTTTAATCGTATGATTTTCTATTGCATCAAGAACTTCTTCCAAGGCAATACGATTTTTAGCAAGCAACACCAGTCCGCCTGTATTTCTGTCGATTCTGTGACATAATTGCAATTCTGATGATGTTTGTTGTTGCAAAAGTTTTATTAAGGTCAACGAAGATTTGTCCGATTCTTCAGAATCTCCGGCATGAACTGCAATTCCCTGCGGCTTGTTTACAATCAAAATATTATCATCTTCAAATACTATCGGGATATCTACTTTAGGCGTATTTTGATTTGAAAAGTTATTAGGAAGAAATATTTCGATATTATCATTCGGACGCAAAGTCATATCCTCTTTTACACGATTACCGTTTACTTTAATATCTTTATTGCGTAAAGCTTTTCTTGCAGTTCCCATATTACAAACTTTTGTTTGCAATAAAAACTTTATCAATCGTATTTCTTCATTTTTATTAACAAAACAATGCTTTTCGATTTTATTTCTCCCAAATTTAAAAAAACAGACACTAATTTTTTCAGTTAGTGTCTGTTTATAATTTTTATTGCTTATAAGCTCTTTTCAAAATTAAACTTTAAATAACGGATCCAATCCGATACTTCCTTCCAACAAAGCAATATATTCATCAGACTGGATTTCTTCAAGTTTAGTTTTTGCAAGAGTTAATTTTTCATTTACTCTGTATTCATCAAGCAATTGTTTATTAATTGGATTTGCAATAAAATCTTCCAAATATTTAATATATTGCTTGTGAAGCAGAGCGTCATGGTTTTGTTTGCGAACTAAACGTTCTTTATACCAATCGCTGGCTACAACATAATCTCTTGTGAAAAGTTTTCTGATTTCCGGATCATTAATATCTTTTCCGTTATATGTACCTTCTGCCATTATATGCAATAAAGCCTGTAACGGCGGAATTGCAGATGCATCAGCTCCGCATGAAATATATTCTGTAGCAACTTTTTTCTGTGCTTCAACTATATTGTTTACGCCGTCAACAAATGCTTCCAAATCCTGTTTTTCCGGTTGTAAAATCGGTGCAGTAAACACAGTTTGCGGTTCATCAAAAACTCTTCCCAAGAAACCGTAAAGGAATTGATCATTAATTCTGTATCCAAGACGAGAAGCCAAAATCTTTTTACCTTCATAATCAAAGTCTTCGATTTTTTCCAAACAACCGATTTTTTTCAAATATTCAGGGTCTCTTTCTTCTTCTGTCAATCTACACCAAATTTCAGGAATCAACATACTTACATCGTGGTCTACACGTCCGTCCGGACCGATATAACCGGCAGCACTCGAATAACCTGCATAACCTGTAAGAATATAAGACAATAACGCATTATTTAAATCGGTTGTAGCCACAAGCATATTGAAAGGCCCTTTTGTCAATGCACCTTCAGATCCTGCACCTGTGGTAGACGGAGATTTACCTGTAAGACTTGCGATAAAATCCATAAATAATTCAGGTAATTCTTGGAAATGAAGCGGATTGTAAACACATAAAGGTCTGATACCGTTTTGTTTTTCCGGCGGATTATTTCTTCTTCCCGGAAGAACTGCATTTACACAGTAATTAATTTTTTTACCTAACGGAATTTTTTGATACAAACGTGTAGCCGTGTCTGCCAAATAATTTTTTATAGGATTCACAAAATCCGGGCGAATCTGCAAATAACGTACGTTTTTACTTGGAGCACCTTTTACAAGACGCGGATGTGACGGCACTATAAAATATTCATCGTCTTTTGCATTTTCGGCAAAATCACGAATCATATCTTTTACCGGTTCCGTATATTTTTCAAATCCCAAGATGTCTTCCATTAACTTTTTAGCAAAATCTTTTTTATACGGCTCAAAGTTTGAAATAAACACATTTGTGCCGGACAAATCAGCTTCTGCCTGTCTGTCAAATCCACGAACGATACATTCATCCGGTCGTTGGAAAAAACGATATTCACAGTTAGATGCTAATTTTACACTCTTATTTTTTACTTTAGAGCTGATATTAGGGATTCTATCAGTTGCAAGTGTAACAGATGCAGAAATATCATCTTCCAATTGAATCTTTTCAGCTGCAATAAAGTCCATTCGTAATTTATAAATACACCAAGAATCATCTTTATCAAAACCGACACGTAAATAACTAGGAACAATTTTTCTTCCGTTATAATTAAGTTCATGTCCCGGCTGACCGTTTACTATATCTACATTAAAATGAGACTTCCAGTCATCGCCCCAATCTTCAATATAAAAACGTTTAACCGTAAAAACTAATGACTTAATGTAATTCGGAATGCTTTCCAACCATTGATTAAATTCATCGGTATAACGTGTAGAAGGCGTCAACAACTTTATCACAGATCCTAATGAACGATTAGGACTCAAAATTCCTCGAGACGGCGTTGTTCTATCCGGATCATCTTTCCAGCGTTTTCGATAATCTTTCTTTATAATTTCTTCTACCAACTTCATGTCTTTGTCTAAGTCATTAACATAAAGTTTTCCGTATATAATAGAATTTTCCAATGATTTAGAAATTTCTGATTTTCCGCCGCCGGAAACAGTACATGGTTTGTGACAGAATGTACTGTTCGGAGCTGTTCCTATCATTTTCCAAATAAGTGCATTAGGATGTTTTTCTATATGAACTCTATATCCGTTAGGTAAAATATAACATTGTTCAGGTAATAATTTTAATTCGCATTCCTTACCTTTGTATGTCCAAGAGATTTTTGTTTTATCCAAATCAAATACAGAATTTTCCGGTAGATAAAAAACATTAGGGTATTTTTTATCCACACCGTAATTTTGATTTTCAAAGATATCCATTATATAACCGTAACTTTGTTTTACATCTTCAAAAGTTACGTCTTTACCGTCGGCATCTTGCATATAAAGCTGTGCGTGATATGTCTCTCCTAAATTATATCTAGGAAATGCCAAAGTTCCGCCGGCGTGTTCTTCTTCTGCAAGTCCAAAAAGATTTGCAGAATATGAAATATGAGTTTTGACTTCTTTTTTCCAATAACCAAAATAGTTATCAGCAAGAATTGTAACGGCAACACCTCTTTCGTCACGACATACAAGCTTAAAAGCAGAACCGTCATTGTACAATTCATCAGGTTCTTTCCAACACATTCCGTCACGTCTTTGACGTTCTGTTGCTTTGTCATAAGAAGGAAGTCCCAAATCTTTCTTTTTCATATACACAAGATGCGGAGCTAATACCAAACAACCAGTAGTTCCTGTCCAGTGTTCAAAATCAAGAATAGAATCATTTTTTGTGCTGTACGGATCGCCTTCGTTACCAAAAATAGATTCTCCGAAATCTATAGTGCTTACACAACTTCCCGGTACAAATCCACGAATTTCCATTCGTTTTTCTTCCATTACACCGTCAACTGCCGGACAAACAAGCGGTTTATACAAAACAGAACAAAACATTTTAGCAGGATTTTTATTGTTTGCCGTAAAAGGAACTTTGAGTAATTCTTCAGGCGGATTAAATGCGTGCCATAATAATTTTGCAAATACTTCTTTCGGAACGGCTTTTTTATCCGACGGAATCGGGAGTCCGCCTTCTGCTACATGGAAAACACCTTTTGTAGTTCTGCGGTCATTTTTAGGATTGTGAAGAACACCCTGTTTTACACGATAACTGGAAACCCATTCATTTTTATATTCATTCTTATCCGGCGGCAAACTAAGTTCTCTTGCCAAACCGTATTGATCGAGAATAAATGAAGTTTCCGGCAATTTTATTTCCTTGCCGTCGATTTTCACATCTTTTAAATAATCATCAAGAAAATCTTGAATTCGTTGATCTGCCGGACAATACTTTCCGGATAACAATCTTGATTTTTCCTTATAGTCTTCGATAATTCCGGAAAACAAGTCGATAAAGTAACTATCATCCTTTTTAGTCTCATCATCAACTCCAAAACCTGTTTGACCAAGCATTGCCAATTTCAAATTGATGTATTTAATTACATCTTCTCTTGAACGTAAAGGAGACAAATCTCCAGGAGCAGCTCCAATCTTTTTTTTCACAGTAAACCTCCACCATAAAAACTATTTGCAATATAAAAATATAGCGACAAATAAAACTTTTACTGAGGTCGTATAATACAAAAAAATGAAAAAAATACCTATGTTTTTGTGATTATTTTAATTTTATTGACTCTTTATTTCTTTCATTAATATTGTAATAATTTTCTACCGGGAAAATAAGAAAACGTAATTGCGAATCGCTGAAAGTAATTTCTAAATTTAAAGTGTATTCATGACCAGGCAACAATTCCAATCGCAAATCAACATTATTTCCGCAATTTCTCGGAATCAACAAACGAAATAAATCATAAGTAGAGGTTTGAATCTCTTCAACCGGTAAAGAACGAAAATTAGTATGAATCGGTTCGATTTTTTCCGGACAAACAAGAACCGCATCTATTTTACTGATATTACGTTTGCTTTTTATTTTTACGGAATGTAAACCGCCGTGAGATGAAACTTTGTATGAATAATCTTTAGGTTGTACCGGTTGGATTTCAAGCATTTTATTTTTACTTGAATCGTAAGTGTAACGTTTACCGGTGTGTAAATCGGACAATTCCAATTTTTTCGGCATTTTATGCAATGTCAATTTCCCACTCTTCATCGCAATAAAATCAATTTTCTGGTTATAATCATGAATAATCGATACATCTATATTTTTTACTTCATTCTTATTTGAATAAAGAATTGAAATTATCTGCGGTAAAATACACAAAAAGACCAAGATTATTATCTTACCGATTTGATATTTATCAGATATTCAAAGCTTCATTTTTAAGATTCTGTAAATATGAATTGAAATCATTATAAAAGGGAAAGACAACACACAAAATATAAAATGAAGAAAAAATACCGAATCTACAAAATCTATAAGCACATTTTGACCGCTGTTTTGCGTTATACTGAACAATGCAAAAAAGAATCCTACAAATGAAAAAATGTAACACAAAAATTTTAATCGTATTTTTTTGAACATCATCGAAAGTGTTACAAAAAACAGCAACAAGAAATAAACATAAGACAATGAAATATCAACTGCGGCAATAATAAATAAGTTTATATAAGTACAATAAATTGCCATTTGCAAATATAAATTATTTTTCCACTGAATAGGCAAACGATGTTTTGCCGCAACATCTAACATAAAGAAAGAAAACAATATTAATATTACAAATATAGAAATGAAGTAGAAAAACATACTTCGTCCGTAGCTAAACGGCAAATGAAGAATAAAAGATATTAAAAGTTCAAACAAAAACGGAATAAATGAAATTATATAAAGCACCAAAAAAGAAAACATAAAGAAAGGAATTGAAGAACATAATTGAGACAATCTCACTTGTTTTCTAAATGGTACTATTATTTTAATTAACAAAATCGAACAAAACAAAATAATAAAATAAACGAATAACAATTTATATTCCGGTATCAATAATTGAAAATTGAACTTACCTATCTTAAAATTCTGAATCAAATAGTTTCTGTCTTTTTCAAAATTTGACGGAATTGAATCTATCTCATTGCAATAATCAGTAATAAATTGAAACAACTGCTTTTGATAACTTATGCTGTAATAATTTCCCGGTGCTTTTTCATAATTATTTGTATTCGTAAATAAAACAGCGTTAATGTTTTCTGATAAAAAATCATCCAATGTGTCGTTTTTCGGCAATATTTTAAATCTGGAACGTATTATTTCAGTAACAGAAAAAGTCGCACAATTATTATTATTTTTTATACATTTAGAAATTTTCTCCAAAAGCAATGCCGGTATCGGTTTGTTATTCTTACTTGCCGATACCATAACAGGTAAAAAGGAATTGTTTATTTCTAACAAAATCGCAAATGTATTAGTAAAAAGTCCTGAATTTTCCCGTAAGAATTGTTTTATTCCGTAAGATTCTTCCGACAAAACACTTCCCGCCCCGAAGAAAACAATTTTTAAATCTTTTTGCAAAGGATTATCGCAAGCGTATTTCAAAAGTTGCAATGCTATACATTGTGACAATGAAAAATCATAAAATTTTCCGTTAGCATATATGCTGTTAAGAGGTACGACCACAAGAATTGTCCCGTTTCCTCCGACAGTTCCCGGTAACGTTAATTCTACATTTACAGCGTTTGTTTCGTAAGATTTTCCCGTAATTTTTGTTTCTTTATAAATAAGCCCTTTTTCATCACTGATTTTCTTCAGATAGTCGGTTATTTTATTTTGATTATTACTGCCTTCCTCAATAGGAAAAAAAGTCTGGCTGAATAAATAGCTGTCATTTATGTTTTTAAAACTATCGGCAGCCGGATAAAGCTGAAATATTGAACAAAATATAAAAAATAAAATTAAAAATCGGGAAATCTTCATAAAAACGCTTTATACCACAAAAAAATCTATTAAATCTGCAATTTGCAAAAGTTACACATTATAGCTTTATCGGAAATATTGAACATTTTGCTGATAAATTAAATATTTTCTTTTGTGTAAAAGATAATTCAAAAACAATAATAATTGATTAAAATTATTCAGTTTATCTTACTTGATACAATTCGGAGTATTGCAAATGGAAAACAAAGAAAAAATTTATGATGATTTAATAAAATGTCTGAATGAAAATGAATACCCAAAGGAAGATATTGAATTTATCAAAAAAGCCTATTTCCTGGCAGATAAACAACACACCGGACAAAAAAGAGCTTCCGGCGAAGAATATATAATTCATCCGTTATCCGTTGCTTTGTATTTGGCAAAAATGAAAGTTGATCGTGAAATGATTGCTACCGGACTTTTACATGATGTCGTAGAAGATACGGATTATACATTAGAGCAAATATCCGAACAATTCGGAGAATCTGTCGCCAATTTAGTAAACGGAGTGACAAAAATTACTACTTTGAAAAATTCTCCCACTAAAAGCGATTTGAAAGCAGAAACTATCCGAAAAATGTTACTTGCAATGATAGAAGATATCCGTGTTATCATTATAAAACTGTCCGACAAAGTTCATAATATGTCTACGCTCTGCTATGTATCAGAAGAAAAACAAAAACGAACAGCAAAAGAATGTCTGGAAATTTATGCTCCGTTGGCAGGAAAATTAGGATTGGGAGTAATAAAATCGCAACTTGAAGATTTGTCACTGCAAGCATTGAAACCTCATATTTACGAAGAAATTATTAATTTTTCAAAACAACGTGAAAAAGAAAAGAAAGGACAAATTGCAGAAGTAACAAAAAAACTCCAGCAAAAACTTGAAAAAGCAAATTTAAAATACACAATTAAATCAAGAACAAAACACGCTTATTCCGTATACAACAAAATGCGAAAATTTAATAAAAAACTTGAAGATGTTTTTGATTTATATGGAATCAGAATTATCACGCAAACCGTAGAAGATTGTTATGCCGTTTTCGGAATGGTTCACAGCCTTTTTCAACCAGTTCCGGGCAGATTCAAAGATTACATTGCAAATCCCAAAAGTAACGGCTACAAATCGCTGCACACAACTGTAATGGTAGCCAAAAGAACAGCTTTGGAGATTCAAATACGAACTTATGAAATGGATCAAATGAATGAATACGGAGTTGCAGCTCATTGGTATTATAAAACGGGCGAAAAAAACGGAGATTTGAAATGGCTTGAAGAATTAAAAAATATGCAAACCGAGTCTTTATCTCCGGCAGAATATTATCAAACAATTCGTGATGATATTTTACGAGAAGAAATTTATGTTTTTTCCCCTAAAGGCGATATCTACAAAATGCCTCAAGGAGCAACCGCCCTTGATTTTGCATACAAAGTTCATACTCAAATAGGTCACAGATGTCGCGGTGCCAAAATCAGCGGAAAAATTGTTCCACTCGGTAAAGCATTAAAAAACGGAGCTATCGTAGAAATTATTACCGGAAAAGACGCTTGTCCGAAAATGGAATGGCTTTCCCTTGTAAAAACTACCGACGCAAAAAAGAAAATAAGAGCTTTCTTTGCCGGATTGGATAAACAAACTGCGGAACAGCAAACCGTTCAACCGCCAATCAGCAACAAACAGACGGATTTTACAACCGAAGAATTTACACCAAAACGCCTCGGGCAATCGATATCCGTTGCAGATAACAGAAGAATTTCCATTGAAATCAACGGTGAAAAAAATTTATTGTTCTCGTTTGCAAGATGTTGTCACCCTGTTCCGCCGGATAATATTGTCGGATTCGTTTCTCGAGGTCGCGGAATAATTATTCATCGTGAAAATTGTGAAAGTTTACGCAGTCAGCCGGATTATCACGAACGAGTTTTAAATGCTGACTGGGGAAGAATTACCGGCAGTAAAACGTATTCTTTTTTTATGAAAGTTGTCCCTACCAACAAGCATTACATTGAACTAATGAGCTACATTAAAAAGAAAAAAGGCAGCGTACTTGATTACCGACTTGATGAATCGACTAAAAACGAAAATGAAATCGATTGCTATCTTTCCGTTGATATGCCGGCGTCAATCGATGAACACCGTATATTGAAAGATTTACGAAATCTGCCGTCTGTTAATTTTGTAGGAAAACGATGATAAAAAAGGAGCGGAAAGTTTTCTCCGCTCCTAAACAATTAAGCTCTAAAACCTACTCTTTATACAGGTAAAACTAACCCATTATTACCTGCAATTTGCCCTAAAAATTAGCTATTTCTCCGATTGAGTCATCAAATTTAATTTAGGCTAAAACACCGTTTAAACCACATCTCACGAGGTAAAATAAAAAAATTTCAACTTTTTTCCCGAAACTTGTAAGCATTTATGAAAGAAAATACATTAAAATTTGTGGAGAAAATTTTTTCTCCTAATTTTTATTTTAAGGGGATGCAATAATGCAAATACCACAAGAAAAAACAAATCGTAATTACAAGGACTCGGTCTTTGTTGACC